>JALNZF010000004.1 GCA_023229435.1 Nitrospirota bacterium | reverse complement strand
TCCTCCCTGCTCATGGTGATCATGTCCTTTTCTGCCACAATGCCCTCCTATTAACGTTAGGCATTGTAACTGGAAATAGGACATTTCTATTTTGGCGAATTAGGACATTATCATTTTGGGATTACACAGAATATTGTAGGGGAAATCAACTCGTTCCGGAGAGATCATATCTTCTTCGACGGGCAGTGGTCGACAAGGATGCACGCCGCATGGTCGGCCTTTTTCGCCTGGCAGACCTTTCTGCCGTGAAATATCAGGAGGTGAGACAAATGACCCCATTCCTTCTTCGGCGTGATCGCAAGCAGGTCCTGCTCGATCTTCACCGGGTCGTCGTGTTTCGTCAGGCCAAGGCGATAGGCAAGCCGCTTCACGTGGGTGTCCACGGCGATCCCTTCGTTGATGCCGAAGGCGCCCGACAGCACGATGTTCGCCGTTTTCCGCGCCACACCCGGCAACAAGACAAGCTCTTCCATGGTCTGCGGGACCTTGCCGCCGAATTTCTCAATAAGCAGCTTCGCCGTCTTGCTGATGTTCTTCGCCTTGTTGTTAAAAAAATTCACGGACCTGATGTCCTGGGCGAGCTTTTCCGGCGTGGTGTTCGCGACATCCTGCACTGACCGATACTTTTTAAACAGGTCCGTGGTCACCTTGTTCACGAGCACGTCCGTGGTCTGGGCAGAGAGGATCGTGGCAACAAGCAGTTCGAACGGCGTGGAGAAGCGGAGCACGGTCTGCGGCGTTCCGGTATATTCTTTTTTAAGCCTCCGTATGATCTCTGCGATTTTTTTGTTCTGCGTGTTCATTGCCACGTGATCGTTACCACCCTTTCGGACTTTTTGCATGATTCCTGTTATTGGAACGGCGTGATCAGGAATCCCCCTAAACGCTGGTACTTTTCTTCCCTGAAGGACTGCAGACCCAGGGTAATGGTACGGGTATCCTCCCGCATTCTGAACGTGCCGGCAAGCCGGTCCCACAGCGAGAGGATGCTGGTATAGTTCGAGTTCGTTTCATCGCGCTCCACGGAGTGGTGCACCCGGTGCATGTTCGGTGTCGCGATGAGAACGCGAAGCAGGCGGTCCCATTTCTCCGGCAGGTCGAGGTTGCTGTGATGAAACAGGGTCGAGATGTTCAGCATGACCTCAAAGAGCACCAGTTCGCCAAAGCTCATCCCGATCAGGACAAGAACGGGAAGCCGTATGAACGAGGAAAGGACCAGTTCTCCGGGATGGAACCGAAGCGCTGTGGTTGTGTCCATCTCGATGTCCGAGTGGTGCGCCCGGTGGAACCGCCAGAAAAAGGAGAACCGGTGGGTCGCCATATGCCAGTAATACATCCAGATATCGAAGAGAAGGAACACAGCGATCATGCGTGCAGCGCCCGGAAGTTCCCCCATCCTCGCGAGCCCCAGCGAATGCGCCTGTGCCCAGCCGGTCACCTGCATCGTGATGCCGGCGAGAAAAAACCGTGTCAGGAGCCCGTTCAGGACCGCGGTCAGTACGTGAGGCAGTCCATGCCTGAGCCTCAGCCTGCGTCCCTGCAGGTAAGGAATGAACCCTTCCAGTATAAAAATAAGGACAAGGACTGCTATGATAATAATAGGTTTTGTGTACATGCTCGTCTCTATTTCAGGATACTGTTCTGATGCCGTACGAGATAGGAGAGGGTCCTCGATGATCTCGATGACGGACTCTTGACCTGAGACATGAGCGTCCTCAGGTCCTCCACCGTATCGACATCCGTCAATTCCGGCAATACGTGGAGCGTTACTGATGCTTCATGCAGTCTCTCCACGGTCTCGCGAAAAACAGTGCGCGTGCTCCATGCCATATCATGAAAGATGCGCGGCTCAAATGATTCTTTTCTAAAACCGATCAAGTAATAACCGCCGTCGTCTGCCGGACCGATTACCGCATCATTCGTCAAGAACGCGGTAAACGCTTCCTCGATAACCTCGGAGGTCAATCCCGGGATATCGCTCCCGATGAGGAGCACCTCTTCAACCTCTCGGGAAAAGACACGGACAAAGGCCTCTTCCATCCGTTCACCAAGGTCATTGCCGGTCTGAGGCAGATAGTCACGTTCCTGCCCAAGCCATCCCGTCATTTGATCACGAGCCTCCGGCGGCGTGAAGCAGATCCGGAATGGGAAACGCCCCCTCGTCAACATGTCGATCACATCGAGGACCATGTTCTCATAAAGACGCAATGCCGCGTCTTCACCGATATAAAGTGCAAGCCGGGACTTCACCCTGCCCTTTTCCGGCAGCTTGACAAAGAGAAGAACACAACGCTTGTCAGTCATTGCGGTTATCGGAAGACCTCAAGATACTCCATAAAAGATATCGAACGTTCACCGGTATTGTCGGAATCATTCATGATGGCGACCCGCGCGCGGATCGGCGGTTTGCTTCCGAAGGCCTTCTGATAGTCATCCACAACATTGACCTCCTGATCCTGCCACGTACCCGCGTTCTTCGCACCCTTCTGCAAGAGGACCATCATCGCCTTGTCCGTGTAAGGGCTGACGATGATTGACGCCGGCTCTTCCTTGCTCGACCAGACATAGCTCAGACTGCTGTGGGGCGGATACTCGCCGTACATTTTTTTCGCGATCCCGTATTTCATTTTCTCGAACATCCCTGCCTTGTCCGGATCGTACTCGAACATGACATATACGCGCAGGGGGTAATCGTCCCCTGCCTTTATCCTGGCATCACCCCTGACATAGACATTGTTTACCTTCCAGCGCCATTTTACGCGGGGATAGTCTTTCACCTTGAATGAATTGTTATACACGATCGCCGAGGCAGAGGCATTGCTTTCCGCCTTCAGGTAATGGTGTTCGCCGTCTTGTTCAATTGTATAAACCGTGTGCTTTTTAATCTTTGGGAAAAAGAAGGGTTTCCAATTGTCCAGCGTGCCAAAATCCTCATGGAAAAGAACCGTCGTCTCCTGCGCACGGGGACCTTCAACAAGAAGAACCAGCAGCAGAAGAAGTGTCAATGTCAATGCTTTCATCGTTACAGGGATAGGTATCATGCTCTGCTGTTCCAGGTAATTCTCGGCTAACCGCTTATCAAGATTTATACCGTCGCGCAAGTCGTTCAGGCGACACACCCAATGCATACTGCAGTTGCAGCATCCAGTTCCTGAGCGTAGCGTAAACGATCCCTTCCTGCTCATACCGCCGCGTTGAGGTCAGCACCTTTTCCGGGATGATGCGGATCCTTTTGCCTCGTTTCTTTATGCGTTGCATGATTTCAACATCTTCCATGATCGGGATGTCCCGGTATCCGCCTATCTCCTCAAAAAAATCACGCCGGATGAAAATGGCCTGGTCGCCGAAAGGGATCTTTGTCAGCCGTGTCCGGAGAAAGACATACAACTCGGTGATCCTGAAAATCGTTCGCTTCGTATTGAACCCGAGATCGAATGCCCCGCCGACAAAACGTTTGTCGTTCATAGTTGACCGGATCAAAGCAAAAGCGTTCGACGGCAGGAGAGTGTCCGCGTGGAGAAACACAAGAACAGCGCCGTTTGCGATCGCTGCGCCGTGATTCATCTGCCTGGCCCGACCCTTTTCAGCAACCGCCGTGCGCACGCCCTCACCCGTGACCGCGCAGATAGTACTTCCCCCGGGATCTCCGTCGACCACGATGATCTCCGCCATCCTGTGGGCATCCAGTTCACGAATATGATGAATGGACTCGTTGATGGTCTCGGCCTCGCTCAATACCGGGATGATGAGCGAGAGGGCTGGCGTGCGTTCCATCACCTGCTCACTTCCCCGCCGCCTTCCATCGCGCCCGGATATCCTCAACCCGTTTCCGGTTGACCCCGAGATCGGATTTCCCGAGACGGGATGCTGACCGGACATGGATGACCTTCGTGCTTTCATCGAGCAAAAATTCCACATCGTCAACGAACCGGAAGATCGCGCTCGTAAACTCGGCGTGAACATAGCTGTCTGTATCAGTGATTATCCGGGACCTCTTCATGCTGAGAAGGATATTTCTGAGCGCCTCGTGCGCCCCGGCGGTCGTCCCGGAGAACAACAGCGGTTCAACGGCATGCTCGTGATCAGAGCTCTGGCTCGACACGCAGTTGGGCGAGGAGGGACACAGCGCAAGTTTGCCCTCTTTGGTTCCGAGGTTTACTGGCCGCACCCCGGTACAACCAATGACCAGCATGCTCACCATAACGATCGACGAAAGCAGTCTTTCTGATACCGCTTCCATAGAATACCTCCTGAGGAATGATGCTGAATGTTTCTATTATACACGATTTCCCGATTCCAACATCAGCCTTCAACTGTTTCTTTGAGCGGAAAGAATGACCGGCATGCGGAAATGACAGGTCCGGCATTTTGCAGGGCGATTTGCCCCGGGGGGTATTCAGCCCCGACTTGCTTGCAAGGGCGATCAGCAAATTCATTTCCAGGACTTGCTGCTGCGAAGGTCGTGTTTCAAGCTTCGCCGCATTACCTGCGAGAACGTATTATTCCATTGACAAGACGGGTCTGACAGGGTAGTATGCCCAGCTTGTAAAGAACCCACTGCGTTCCACGAAAAACCCCTGTCACCAAGAACTTCTTCGTGCTCATCGTGGTAAAAAAGGATAAAAAGAATGATAAAAAGAACAGACCTTCGCAACATCGCCATCATCGCCCATGTTGACCACGGCAAGACGACCCTCGTGGACACGCTCCTGCGCCAAAGCGGCACCTTCCGCGACAATGAGCGAGTCCAGGAGCGGGTGATGGACAACATCGATCTCGAGCGCGAGCGCGGGATCACCATCATGGCCAAGAACACGTCCCTGCACTACAACGGCGTGAAGATCAATATTGTGGACACTCCGGGCCACGCGGACTTCGGCGGCGAAGTGGAACGCACCCTCAAGATGGTGGATGGCGTCCTGTTGCTCGTGGACGCCTCGGAAGGGCCGTTGCCCCAGACCCGCTTCGTGCTCAAGAAGGCGCTCGAGCTCGGGCTGCCGCCGATCCTCGTCATCAATAAGATAGACCGTCCCGACGCCCGGATCACCGAAGTGGTGGATGAGGTGTACGACCTGTTTATCGACCTCGACGCAAACGATGCCCAGCTCGACTTCCCCGTTGTGTACACCAACGCACGGGACGGCATCGCCAAACTGAAGATGGAGGATGAAGGTACTAACCTGAAGCCCCTCTTCGATCTGATCGTGAATACCGTACCGCAGGCTGAAGGCGACGAGACCGCGCCGCTCCAGCTCCTGGTCATGAACATCATTTATAACGATTATGTCGGACGGCTGGCCATCGGAAAGATCTTCGCCGGCACGGCAAGGGTCGCCGAGCCCATCGGCGTGATCACCCAGAGCGGTGATATGGTCAAAACCAAGATCACGTCGCTCTTTTCGTTTGAGGGTCTGAAACGCGTGGACACGCCCAGCGCCACGGTCGGGGACATCGTGGCACTGGCCGGCATTGAAGGCGTGAACATCGGCGATACGATCACTGATCCGGAAAACCCGAAGCCCCTGCCCCGCATTGCCGTGGATGAGCCCACGATCTCGATGATTTTTTCGATCAACAATTCGCCCTTTGCCGGCAAGGAAGGCAAGTTCGTCACCTCCCGCCATTTGAAGGAGCGGCTCGAGAAGGAACTCCTGTACAACGTGGCGATCAAGGTCGAACCAGGCGATGCCACTGACAGCTTCAAGGTCCTGGGACGCGGCGAACTTCAGCTTGCGATCCTGATCGAGATGATGCGGCGGGAAGGCTATGAGCTTTCTGTCTCCCAGCCCGAGACCATTACAAAGATCCGCGACGGAAAAACGTTCGAGCCCATGGAAAACCTGGTCATCGATTGCCCTGATGAATTCATAGGAGTAGTGACCCAGAAGCTCGGTTCCCGCAAAGGCCGCATGACCAAGATGGCGAACAATGGTCACGGCCGCGTCAGGCTCGAGTTCCGCATCCCCGCGCGCGGTCTCATCGGCTTCCGGTCGGAGTTCCTGACCGACACCCGGGGCACCGGCCTCTTGAACCACCTCTTCGACGGGTACGAACCCTGGCAGGGCGCGATCGCCAAGCGCTCCACCGGAGCGCTCGTGGCCGACCGTGCAGGCAAGACCACGACCTATGCCCTCTACCACATCCAGCCCCGCGGCGAGCTCTTCATCAATGAAAGCACGGCGGTATACGAAGGCATGATCGTGGGAGAGAACTCGCGCGAGAACGACATGGACGTGAATGTGATCAAGGAAAAGAAGCTGACGAACATGCGCGCGTCGGGCGCCGACGAAGCGCTCCGCCTCGTGCCCCATCGGCTGCTGTCGCTTGAGCAGTCGCTTGAGTTCATCAAGGAAGACGAACTCGTGGAAGTAACGCCACATTCCATCCGACTGCGAAAGAAGATCCTCGACCAGAATAAAAGGCCGAAGAGCAGCAGGGAAAAGAGCGAGTAAACATTTACAGCAACGGACCGAAAGAAAAGGGGTCATCTCATCGATGACCCCTTTTCTTTTATACACTCATCTGATTGCCGACTGCGAGGCTCAATAGCGATGTTGTTTGCACACAGATAAAACCCTATTGCAAAAAACGCAGAACTGACTATAACTAACCCTATGATGTATCATTGAAGGTGGAGGTGATAAATGGAATTTACTTTTACGGAATATATCAATGCCGCAATGGCTCTCGCTGAATACGACAAGCTTGACGATGGCTCGTTTGCCGGACGTCTACCCAAATGCAAGGGAGTGATAGCATTCTCCAAAACCCTTAAAGGATGCGAGAATGAACTACGCTCCACACTTGAAGATTGGATCATCGTGGGGTTTAAACTCGGGCACCGCCTGCCGGTAATTAGTTCGATCAACCTCAACAGGAGGCCCCGTCGTGAGTCCCTTGTTTCCGTGTAAACGGAAGGAATTTGTTCTCCGGCTGCGGACATGTAGTGGAAGGCAATTTCGCTGAGCTACAAAGATTCAAGACACGACGCTGTTATGTACAGGCGAGGGCGATGCTGCAAGTGATTAATCAGAGGGAATCTCGGGTATGAGGAAATTTGATTTCTCAGATACTCATCAAATTAAGCTGGTCAATATATTCGAAATGTCCATCACAGCTCATTAATGGCAATTTATGCTCAATGCAAGTCGCAGCAATACAAAGATCGTTTTCCGGGATCGGCTTACCCTTCTTTTTTAGGGCCAATCGTATTTTTGCATAGGTGTTCGCCGTAGCTTCCGTTATGGCAAGAATCTTGGTGCTATGGATTAGTTTTCGATGTCTTGCCAGATTCTGCTCCGCATGCTTCGAATTTAAAGCGCCGAATACAAGCTCACCGACAACGATCGCGGGAAGGCATATCTCCGAGTATTTCAACAGGACGGCATCAATATTCGTATCGCCATTCAGGAACTTGATGGACACATCCGTATCCAGAGCGATCTTACCACTCATTCAAATCCACCTTTTCAAACTCATTCTCAACGGCCTTCAGCATCTCCGCGGCATCAACATCCGGAAGTATTCCGCACAGTCCGTGCAGTGGGTGCTTCTTCCTTGCCGTCTTTTCCACGGTTATTGAGACCGTCTGATGCTTTTTCAGCCCTTTTATCGGCCGAAGAGGACGCAAAATACCATTTTCATAAATCGCTTCGATAGTTTTAGGCATAATTTACCTCCTCTCTTTAAGGGCCGTATATACTTTATCAAACCGCAGCCTGGATTGCAAACAAAAAACCCTCCGACTGGAGGGGCTTATCTATCTGTGTCAACAATCCGCTGGGGAACCCCCATATCCGCAAGAAATCGCATCCGTTTCCCCTATACCGTATGCACTTCTTCCTGAGTCAACCAAGCCGCGTATTCCAACGCTTGCTGGACATCGCCGGGTTCCAGGTCGGGATAATCCGCCAGCACCTCGTCCATGGTTGCGCCGTGGGCGATCTGTCCAATGATCACGGAAACCGGTATGCGCATCCCGCGAATGCAGGCCCGGCCACCCATGATTTTTGGATCGAACGTAATACGGTCAAACATATGCCATACCTCCTGTTCTCCATACTGCTATATCCTTTATTTTAACACACACAGAAACGCTTGGCACTATCTGTCTGCGACAAAATGGTTCGGTTTACTCATGGAAAAATCTCAGTGCAACGTCAACAACGACGTCCCCCTCGCGGTTCCATAATGTTGGGTTTCACTGCGTTCAACCCAACCTACTGGCTTAATACTCTATCCCCTTCCACAATCCTTATCTCCTCTTCCGTCAAATCATACAATTCATACACTAACTGGTCAATCTGTTGATCGACACCGTCGATCTGACGCTGGAGAGTGGTCTTTTCGTGGTCGGTCTTGGCTACAAACGCCTTCCTGTTGAGCGAAAGCATTTGCTCGACAATTCTGCATAAATCTGATGCCGTGTCGTCCCATTTTATTGGCAGCGGTAGTTTGCCGATTTTAAAACCGCCGACCTCCATTAAGACTCCATATTTTTTAACAAACAACCAGTTAGCTAGGTTTGAATTAAACAAGCCAAGTACTGCGAGTAGCATAGTACGGTCAACATTTGGCCTCAATATCAGATTAGATAGTGAATGCCGATTAACGGCACCGCTCGTCTCTATACAGCCAATAAGCTGGCGCGGAAGCTTCTTGCGTAACCTGTGGAAAAGTATCTTTGGCTCAGAAAAAAACCTCTGCTCTCGACTCCGTGTAAGCCAATCGCCATACTTAATAAATGACTTAGGTTTATCCAAAGAATAACGCCGCACTTGAGATGCGTTCTCATACAATGGAAGCCATTCAGGACCATTTGACTTACTGCTGATATATTTGTTCGCTGCTCCTTCTGCTTTTGTTTCGTAAGGTATTACGCCTTGTGAAAACTCGACAATTGAATCAAGTGTAGCCTCTGCCTTGTCTATGCGCTGTAGCACATTGAGTTCTATTGGATTGGCTTGAAGGTTAATAATTGCTTCGCTGTCATCCTTCCATGCTTTTTGATTCGTGACGAATTTCTTTATGATGCTTTTATCTTTTGCGCCAACCCACACGCACGTCATCGGCGAGTCCTGCTTCGGCACTCCTTTAGATAAGACTAATATCATCGTATCGACGACAGCACCCTCAAAGACCTTGACCGGCTCTAAGTCAACAACATGATTAAATGAGACCTGGTCAAGCAAATAGCTTCTGACTTGAACTCCATAGTGATTTGTTAGCCATGCATTCGGTGTTATGTATCCCAATATGCCACTCGTACGAAGCAACGATACTCCCTTCTCTATAAAGAAGATATATGTCTCAGGCTTACCTTTCTTGTAAATATAGCGCAACTGAAAATAATGCTTTTCACTTTCACTGTAATCTGCTCCATACGGCGGATTCCCAATCACAACATCGAATCCGCCAACCTTCATGATCTCCGAGAATTCTCTTTCCCAATCAAATACATTCACGCGATACCGATCTTCATCCTCCAGCATAGTCTGCTGCTGGTAGAAGTCCGGGCTGATCAACGAGTTGCCGCATTTGATGTTATCACCGAGATCGGGCAGCGCCCGCTCGTGGAACATGCGGAGCTGATTCGCAAGGGTCTGGTTGTTCTCGCCTTCGAGGACTTTGAGGAGAAGCGACAGTTTCGTCACTTCCACGGCCTGGGAGTCTATGTCCACGCCATAGATATTGTTCAGAAGAATGCGTTTTCTCTCTGCTGTGGTAAGATGCCAGTTTGGAGTACGCGGATCGGGTGACGGACCTTGGTAAATTGTAGGCTGCTTGACCTTGGCCCATTTATCAGGTTCGTTGTCGATGTACCATTTCAAATGCCAGTCGAGAAGATATTGATATGCGCCGAGAAGGAATGAACCTGACCCGCAGGCAGGATCGAGGATGCGAATCTTTACTGCTTCTTTCGGGGTAATGCTTTTTATTTTGTCATCCCCGTGCAAACGGGGATCCAGTTCTTTTGCCTGGATTCCCGCTGGAGCCTGCCCCTGCATGATTGAAGCAGGGGCGGGAATGACGGATGAAGGATGATTGCCGGGATCTAATAACTTCCCCACGGTATTCTTGACGATGTAATCCACGATGTACTTCGGTGTGTAATAGACGCCGCCTGCTTTTCTGACCTCGGGCTTCTCCTCCACCTTCGCCTGATGCCCTGCTGTGAGGCGAATGACCTTGCCGAGGAATTGCTCGTACACCTGACCAAGAATATCAGCGGAGAGCACAGAGAATTCGTAAGGGCTTTCTGGATAGTAGAGCCGGTTGATAATGTCTTTAAGAGGCTTGTCGTCAATGGAAATGTTCGGAGTGAGTTTGTCCGGCTCTTCGTGCCGATCTTTTTCTCTCTGAAAATGGAACAGGCCGGAGTTGTACCGGTCATCGGCCTGGCTGAAGAGCTGAACAAGACGTTTGTAAACATTGGTTCCGTTCAATTGGGTCTGGAGCCTTCCGTATTCCTCGATGCCCCGGTCTTCACAGATTCGCAGGAACACGATGCGGTCGATGGTGCGCTGTACAGCAAAGTTTAGTTCGCGTTGGGAAAGGTCCGGGTTTCGGATTGCGATGTTGCGCGCGAGGAGGTCGCGCCAGTCTTCGATCTCAGTCAGGAATGCATCGTCTACCGTCGTCGTTCCCTTTTTGAGCTTTGAAGACTCCGCATACTTGTCAAAGGATCCCTTGAGAACGGCTTCACGGGAATAAATTGAGACGATTTCATCCCATTTTGTTGGATAGTCTTTATAGGTGAAGTACAGCAGTCGCCCGGTAGATGCTTTATCGGTCTGAACAGGTTTTATGCGGCAGTCGTAGACGGCGAATTCCCCGAAGTCGGTGAGGATGCTCAAAGGTAGTTTTGCTGACCAGGCATAGCGCCGGAGCTGAAAGGCGGGGCTGATATCATCTTTGAGGTTGACTGAGGGCTTTTTCGCTTCAACGAAGAACTTCTTTACGCTGCCGATTCGGAAGCAGTAATCCGGGGCCTTGGTAGCGCCGCCGATCTTGAGGGCGTCTTCGTGGATAACATCTTTGTATGCTTCGGCGTAACCCTGCTTGTTCTCTACATCCCAGCCCAGGGCGCTGAAAAAGGGGTCCAGAAATTCACGCCTGAGCTGTGTTTCGTTATATGCCCCGGACATGTAGGATTCACGGTTTCGCTCAAAGCGTTCGATCAAATCTGCGATTTCTTTCGGCAGCCCCATCAGCACCCCACAGTCACTGGACTGAAATTATTCTCGAAAACTCTACTACAAGTGACTAAAATTGTCCAGCCCCGAAATAACATGGGTTAAAGGGCAGGGTTCGGAGTTCGGATTTCGGGATGGTGCCGGGGGCAAAGGGCAGGTCACAACTCAATTTACGTTTATTCCCGTCCGATGGGCAGCAATCGGACACGAACGCGTGATTGTTCAAACACCGCAACGCTGCCTCGTTTTAAATCAGCATCAATTGCCGGAAGATTTGCCACAAGAAGGGCGATCTGCTTTTCTGGTCTACGTTCTGTTCCGCGACGGAAGATGATTACTGACGGCCGACTCTCCTTTCGGAGGGCCAGAAGAGTGCCAAAATCAGTATCGGCGGAAACGACAATTCGATCCTCTTTTCCCGCCCTTTCCATGATGGCCTCATCCTCGGCGGCATGCATACCGTAATCCCGCACGTGCACTGCGTCATGACCGGCTTTGCGGAGACCATCAGCGACCACGGGGGACAACGCATTGTCGATGAGAAACTTCACGCGACTGTCACCAGCGGCAATTCACGCTCCCGCACTGCTTCGGCAGCGTACTGAAGGGCTTCCCGGAGGTCATCGTGCATGAGGTCAGGGTATGCTTTCAATATTTCAGCTTCCGTCATATCATCCGCCACCATGCCGACTACGGTCGCTACCGGGATGCGCAAGCCACGAATGCACGGGGCTCCACCCATTTGTTTGGGGTTTACTGTTATGCGTGTAAACTTCATAGTATTCATCTCCCTTCTCTCAAATGCCTTATTCAGATAATAACATAAAAACGGAGCTAAATGGAAGTTCGATTTGGGACTCGACGGCAAAAAACGGGACAGCTTTTCAGCTCCCCCGTTGTTGTGTGACACCCATCTGGTCATGAGTTACTTCATCCCGTCAGCGATACCCTTATCAATTGACCATTTATCGCCGCGCCTGATCGTCAGGGCGATTGCTATGGAAATAGCTCAGTCAACCTTTGCGTGGGTCCCATCGCAATAGGGGGCCTTTTTCGTGCGCTGACACGTACACAGCGTCACCTTCTTTTTCGCGCTCATCACAAATTCCACCGGCACTGAGGTCGTCTCCTTGTGTGAACCGTCGCAGAATGGCTCCTTCTTTGACTTGCCACAGCTGCACCAATAGTACGTCCCCGGCTCCAACTCCACCGTCACAGGCAGTTTTTTATTCATTGCTTCCTCCTTTGTATTTATATTGATTATAGCACTATTTTCCCTCCCGTTGCCGCAAGCCAAGCTTGCGACGAAGATTGCCCAGAGCCTCCTGCGCAGAGCTGCTCAAGGTCCTCATCTCATCCATGATCTTCGCAGCATGACACGGGAAGATGCCGCATTATATTATTTATGTCCTTGGAAATATCTTTTATCAAGCCTGTGTTGAGGCACAAAAATAGGGGGGGATAAGTGAATCGGGAAGTGATGCCGGGTATGGTTATTTATATGAACTTCAAGCCAGAGCGGTAGAAGTTGTCATCATCTCTTCTGGTCCAGCAAATCGCAGCTGTCCGGGAAACGACAGGGAGGGCGGTCTTGATGGTGATCTGCTGCCCTTTTGGGAGAAGGTCAAATATATACATGCCCAGGCCGGTAGTGCTGAGGTTGATGGTAACTCCCTTGTGAACTACCCCATCGTCCGCTTGAGACCCCATGACATACTCGATCATTGCAGGGAAATCATAACGCGTACTTTCTCTCGTCCTGGTATACGACATGTTTCTCCTTGATGATCCGGGAACATCGACTGCCGTGATCATTACTATGGTAAGCTGACTCACCTTGCATGTCAATACATCTTTTCAGATCCGACAGCGGTTCTTTTTCAGGGCAAATCCGCTCTCCGCGTTGTTCCTTTCTTTACAATTGCAATGATCTGCGGTATCCTTTTGAAGGATGCGGTTGGTAATTAACATGGAAATGGCATTTGCCAAGTGAAGGTTCGTATAGATATGATTAATGGGTTGAATATTAGTATCACAAAAACACCAAGAACAGAGGCAAGACAAAAGACTACCACGAAGACTCTAAGACACAAAGAAGTGCTCTGTTTTTGATTGTAAATCCAAATCTTGTTTTTTTAGTGCCTTCGTGACTTCGTGGTGGATTTTGTTCCGGCTTGTCCGGGTTAGGATTAATGGCCAACTGTTCTTATTGGGGACTGAATGACTCTTCTGAAAAAGAGAACGATCATGATGGATGATATCCAGGACATACTATTCGACGAGCAGACGATAACTGATAAAGTTCGGGAAATTGCCGCCCGAATATCGGAGAACTATGCAGGCAAGGAACTTGTCCTGATCTGCATCCTGAAAGGCGCGGCTGTTTTTACCGCGGACCTCATGAGGCGTCTTACCCTTCGCGTCTCTGTGGAATTTGTACAGGCAGCGAGCTACGGCGCTTCGACAACCTCATCAAAAAACATAGTGGTCGAGCATGGCGGTGAGATCGATATTTCAGGCAAGCATGTGCTCCTCGTCGACACGATCATTGATACCGGGAAGACAATGGACTGTCTGTTCAAAAAGTTCGAGGCACAAAACCCTGCGACCCTCAAAGCGGTTGTCCTGCTGGACAAGAAGGCGCGCAGGACTGCCGACATCATGATTTCCTATAGCGGTTTCGAAATACCCGACACGTTCGTAGTAGGATATGGGATGGACCATGGAGAGAAGTACAGGAACCTGCCCTACATCGCCGCGCTCAAACCTGCCGCTCAATAACAACGCATCCGGAGGTTTTACTCTGCCCTTCTATTCCTCCACCAACAGTTCTGCGGCGGCCTGCTGGATCTCATCCATCCTGTCATAGGCCGCGATCCGCACATCGGCGTCCTTGAAGTGATCGAGAAGATAAGGGCTGTCGAAGGAGATCACGATCGATTTCCCCTTTTCCGACTTAATGGTCTTTAAAAATTTAATGGCAACGTCCCTGAGCTTGTCGTCAAGCCCTGAATGCCCCTTTGAAGCGGAAATCCTGGAATAAATCGCCATGACCACGAAATCCGAGGCCCGAATTGCGTCAAGGACCAGGGATTCCGGTATTTCCGAGCCAATGGTCAGGACCATGGCCAGGATGTGCTTGCATCGCGCTTTCATCGCCCGGACAAAGACATCGCCTGACCCCCTATTGTTGTCGTCATCGAGAATGAGGCATGCGACTCCGCCGTCATGCGGCAGAGGGAATATCTTTTTGTCGCCCGAGACGATGCGGAGCGCCTTTCTCCCGATCTTGCGAGCAATGAGCCCGTGCTTCAGGTAATCGATCTGTACGGCCTTCTGGACGGTCTTATCAAATAAACCCAGGCGTGTTTTTGCAGCCATGATCCGCTCAACTGACTCGCTGATCCGCTGGCGGGTCAGCCTGCCCCGCTCCACGGCGGACACAATCGCATCGATGGTTGCCAGCGCGTCACGCGGGTGAAGTAAAATATCGATCCCGGCTTCCACGGCGCGTACCGCAATCTCTTCCGGTGAGCAGATACGAACGAGTGCGCCCATGTCAAGAGCGTCGGATACGATCAGCCCATCGAATTCCATGCCTTCCCGCAGGAGCGAGGTGATCGTCTTCTTCGAAAATGTTGTGGGGTTCTCCGGATCAAGTGCCGGCACGAGCAGGTGCGCCACCATGACCATGCCAACCCCGTCCTTCACGGCCTTGCGAAACGGCGGGAGTTCGACGCGGTTCAGTCGGATCCGTGCGGCGTGAATCACCGGCAGCACGGAATGCGAGTCCTGGTTCGTGTCCCCGTGGCCCGGAAAATGCTTGGCGCAAGCCAAAAGCTTCAGCCTGCCCCGCGTCCCGCGTGACCGCTGAAACCGCGTGATGTATCGCGAACCGAACCATGCAACGATCTCAGGCTCATCGCCGAAGGCCCGGGTGCAGATAATGGGGTTATCAGGATTGTTATTTACGTCAACCACCGGGGAAAAAACGGCATGAATTCCCGCGGTGCGCGTCTCGGTCCTCACGACATCGAGCATTGAGTCGAGCAGTTCGACGTCTTTTTTCACGCTGCGATTGACGGCCGATGACACGGCGCGCTGACTGGGAAAGAGCGTCCCCCCGGCAAGCTGTTGGCCGAGGCCGCGCTCCACATCGGACGCGATCAGAAGCGGGATTCCGGAAAGACCCTGGAGTTCCCGCAGGTGCCGTGGGGTATGTTCGACCGACCCCCCAAAGAGTATGAAACCGCCGATGCCCTGCTTAATAAGCGCATGGATATGCTCGAGGTATCGGGAATCACCGAGTCTCGCGCCCTCGAGCCGGGGCATGACCATCTGAGCGACTTCTTTCCCGAGTGTTGTACTTTGCATGATGTTTATTTTCGCTTTTTCTAGGAGGTATTGCAAGTATTTTGTTTGCAGCTTATTATTTAGCCGCTCGCGATCTTTTCTTCCCGCTTCACTCTTTCAACCCCGCATGGTATACTGAACTCTGTTTTCTATAATCCGAAGGACGATGGACGCATCCTTAACTGCTTTTGCGTCCCTCGTCCCTCGTCCTTCGTCCGTCGTAAGCGCGCAACACCGCGCCAGCAAGGAGTCTTGTTTGGAAAAGCTCAGGTACGAGAACGGCGACTATCGGACAGGTCCTGTCCGCAGAACCTTCATGGCAAGGGCATTGACCTCGCTCACGTTTTATACCCGGCTCTTCTTCATCGTTGTCCGGGGAAGCGCACAGGCAAAGCGAGGTCACTACGGCACTTCCGACTGGTGCGAAAACAGCCTCGCCACGTTCCGCGCGCTGGAAGCGGCCGGAGTGACTATTGAGATCACCGGCACCGATGCCTTCAAGGCCGTCGAGGGCCCGTGCGTATTCATCGCCAATCACATGAGCACGCTCGAAACATTTGTCCTCCCGACGCTCATAGCCCCCTTCAAAGACGCGACCTTTGTCGTCAAACAAAGTCTGGTCGACTACCCGATCTTCAAGCACATCATGCGCTCAAGGGACCCCATCACCGTGGGCCGCACGAACCCCCGCGACGATCTGAGAGCGGTGCTCGAAGGCGGGACCGAACGATTGAAGGCCGGAAGGTCCATCATTATTTTTCCCCAGACCACCCGGACGCCCGTCTTTGATCCGGCGCAGTTCAACACCATAGGGATAAAGCTCGCAAAGAGGGCCGGGGTTCCGGTGGTCCCGGTAGCTCTCACGACCAACGCCTGGGGCAATGGCATGTTCCTCAAGGACTACGGCAGGATCGATCCATCGAAAAAGGCGCGCTTCGCCTTCGGCAAACCGCTCCGGATCAGGGACCGCGGGGTCGAGGAGCACCAGGAGATCATCGATTTTATCACCGGGAAACTGAAGGAATGGGAGGCGGAAGACCGGAGTTGAAGCACTGATCCTATCAAACTGAAACCGCGCTGATTTGAAGCGCAAAGACGCAATGTTAATGTTCGCGAAGGATTCTTAAAAAGCGATCAATGCAAGATAGAGGCTTTTCTCTGCTGCCAAGACGTATTCCTGGTTGATTCCTGTTTCATTTTTTGCAGAACAAATATCGGGATGTCATACAAAAACAGGCTGTTGAAAAAGTCTTTTTGTGGTTCGACAGGCTCACCACGAACGGATAAATACGAATAAATTCAATACACGCTCCGTTCGCCCTAAGCCCTGAGCTTGCCGAAGGGTCGAAGGGTAAACTAAGTGTTTTTCAACAACCTGATAAAGGCTGACCCGTTCAGGGTCAGCCTTTTTGTATTTTTATTTTTCCTTGATCGAGACCAACTCAACCTCGAAGATCAAAGCCGCGTTCGGGCCGATAGGCCCTCCCTGCGTCCCCTTCTCTCCATAGGCAAGGTCTGATGGAATAAAAAGCTGCCACTTGGAGCCTTCCTTCATGAGTTGGAGGGCCTCGGTCCATCCCTTGATCACGCCGCCCACCGGGAACGTCGCGGGTTGTCCTCGCTTGTATGAACTGTCGAACTCGGTCCCGTTGATCAGCGTGCCGGCGTAATTCACCGTCACCGTATCGCTTGCCTTGGGAGACTTGCCTTTGCCCTCCGCGATGACCTTGTATTGCAGTCCGCTTGGCAGGGTCTTGACCCCTTTCTCTTTCTTGTTTTTCGCAAGGAAAGTGTCCCCTTCCTTCTTGTTTTTCTCTCCCAGCGCTTTATTCTTCTCGATTTGTTTTGCCTGGAGGTCCTTCTGCAAAGCAATGAGAGTTTCTTTTGCCTCCTGATCGGTCATCAGGGGTTTGCTGCCGGCCAGGATGTCTTTGATCGCCCTTGCGAGAACATCGGGATCTATCTCAAGCTCGCTTTTTTTCATATTGTTGCCCATGTCCAGGCCGATCGCATAACTCACCTTGTCCTTCTGTGTCTTCAGTTCCAGATTTTCCCCGGCGAGCACCGGGCTCGCCGCCAGCGCCATGCATAAGATGATTACGAGACGTGATTTCATGTTTTCTCCTTTAATAAAAATCTAGTGTTACCGATGGTAAACATACCAGCATTCATGTGGTTTGTCAATTCCCCGATCTATCATTCCCCGATCTATCAGGACCGTGCGCAATAGGTCCGGTACTGCACTGTTCCGGAGTTACAGCAGAACATCGAGCAGTGTAAAAAAAAAGATCGTAACGCTGATGGTACCGTTCATATTGAAAAAAGCCATATTCAGTTTTGAAAGATCATGTTCCTTGACCAGGGTGTGTTCGTAGACGATCAGACACAGGGCAATGATCAAACCCGCAAGAAAAGACCAACCCAGCGCGAGCAGTTCGTACAGCCAGAAAAGAGCGGCCATCGTGATTGCGTGAGAAACACGGGAGATCCAAAGCGACCACCCGACCCCGAACCGTTGGGGAATGGAGTGGAGGCCCGCTTTCCGGTCAAAGTCCATATCCTGGAGCGCATAGAGCACGTCGAAACCGAGAAGCCAGAACAGCACCGCAGCGCCGAGCACAAGCGCCGGCGGCTCGATTTTCCCCGTGACCGCGATCCACGATCCGATCGGCGCGAGGCAGATGGCAAACCCGAGGAACGCGTGCGACAGGAAGGTGAACCGTTTGGTGTAGGAATAGAAGAACACGATCGCAAGCGCAACGGGAGAGAGGAAAAAACTGAGCGTGTTCAACCGATACGCCGCGAATACCAGCAGGGCCGACGAGACCGCGGTGAACAGGATCACCTGGGCCGGCGTCACCAGTCCCCGGGGAAGGGCCCGCATGTCGGTCCTCGGGTTCTTGGCATCGAAAACCCGGTCCGCCCAGCGGTTAAACCCCATGGCAGCCGAGCGCGCGCCGACCATGGCCGCCGCGATCCAGAGGATCGTGCTCCACGCCGGCAGCCCCCGCGCCGCCAGCAGTGCGCCGGTAAAGGCAAAGGGCAATGCGAAGATCGTGTGTTCGAATTTTATCATCTCGAGGATGATCTTAATCTTGTTCAGCATAAGCTTCCTAATTACTACAGCGAAACTTTTTTGTCATTCCCGAAGGCCTTGGTTCGAGCCTGCCCCGGTATGGTTAAGGCCGGGGGGAATCAAGGTTTTCAAAACCTTCTGGACTGGATTCCGGGTCAAGCCCGGAATGACGGATTAAAAGACAATAAAAAAACAGTATTTCAATAAAAGTTCACTGTAATACTGATGCATTCGTAAAAAGTCGTTCTCACACAAAGATCACGGAGATCACAAAGAAAAACTTTAATGATTTCAATATGCCTTTCTTCGTGTCTTTGTGGCTTCGTGTGAAAAATTGACTTCTTACGAGATCATCAATACTATAAAGAATTTTGACCACGGAAACACGGAGTCACGGAGACTATTCGTTCGTCCTAGTGTGACGATCCCTTTTTTCTGCTCCAGTCTTCCATGGCTTCCCTGATCTCCGGCATGGCCCTCTGCGTTGCCTCGATGCCCGCCTGCATGCACCGCTTCTTCTGGGAAAAATCGAGCATCCCCACATCGCCCACGGCGGGAACAATGAGGACATCCGCATCTTTCTTCTTAAAATTAACGATCTCCCGGGACATGATACTAACAGCCTGCAGCATCACGTCGATAACGTTCGTGATGTTGAAATTTATCACATTCTCGCTGATATCAACCGCGATCACGATGTCAGCGCCCTTTTCACGTGCAACGGAAATGGGGATATTGTCCATCACGCCGCCGTCAACCAGGAGTTTTCCCTGATGCTCTACCGGGTTGAATACACCCGGGATCGCGCTGCTCGCGTGAACCGCCCTGGCCACCGAGCCATGGTCGATCACCACGCGCGTTCCCCGATTCAAGTCGGTTGCTACGGCGGCAAAGGGCAGTTTGAGGTCTTCGATGTTGGCCACCGGGACCTTGGACTTTACGAATGCTTCCAGCTTTTCGCCCTTGGCCAGACCCATACTGGTAAACGCGGAGAAAATCCCGTAATCAAAAACATGGTCTTTTTCAAGAGAAAATGCCGTCCACTCAAGCTCGAAACTGTTGGTGTCATAGGCATAGATCGCGCCGATGAGACTTCCGACGCTCGTGCCGATGATCATGTCGATGGGAATCTTCTCCTGTTCCAGTGCGCGGATAACGCCCACATGGGCAAAGCCTCTTGCCGCGCCACCGCCGAGCACGAGAGCTATTTTCGGCTTGGGCTGGTCCGTGACCAAAGGCCCCTTGGTGGATGCGCAGGCGACGATCAGATTGATACACAATACTGCGAGAAATAGTTTTTTTATCTGCATAAAATGAAATCCTCCCCTGCCGGGTTAAACGATAATGGACGCATAGGCGTCCCCTGCCGAAAGGAAACAGGTCCGTGCCGCAATCATCTGCCCGATGCCGTCTTCATCGCATCGAGCAGACCAACCACTTCCCCCTGAAGTGTTTTCACGATCTCGTCGTAGTCCTTGCCCCCGGGATGGATCGGTTTGCCGAAAGAAACGCTGATCCGGGCCGGCTTCGGAAACAACCTTCCCGACGGCATCATCGCATAGGTGCCGCTGATCGCAACAGGAACGATCGGGATGTTCAGTTCTTTCGAGATGATCCCCACGCCCTTTTTGAACTCCTTGATGCCGCCGTCGCGCGAACGACTGCCTTCGGGAAAAACAAGGAGGATCTTTTCGCGGCGGAGCACATACGCCGATAATTGGAGCGCGTTGTAAAGCCTGGTTTCCATGTCCACCGGGATCACATGGAAGATCCTTGATATTTTCGACAGGACAGGCCCGCCGAAATACTCGGTAGCGCCGAGAAAAAAGATCTTTGAGCTGGTCTTCCAGGAGATCGCGGCGGTGATCGAAGGAACATCCGCAAGGCTCAGATGGTTCGGGGCGATGATGTAGGCCCCCTTCTCCGGCAGGTTCTCGATACCCGTGGCCGCTAAACGGCCGTAGACCTTCATCACCACCGTGAGCAGGGCCATGACCATATATCGGAGTGTTGTGATGACCGGTCCGAACTCCAGCCTGATCGTTTCCCGCGCTTCTTCCGCGGGTTCCTGAGCCAGGATCTCGGCCCACGACGACCTTACCCGCTCTCCGGCCTTGAGCGGCCCGGAGGCCAGCAGTTCCTTGATCTTCTGCACCACGTCCTTCACCGTAAACACTCCTGATCCGAACGAATCGGGCAGGCTGATGCCGAAGGACTTCTCGATGCTCACGACAAACTCCACGCGTGCGAGGGAATCGAGCCCCAGATCAAGCTCAAGATTGTCGTCAGGCACGATCTTCTTTTTTGCGGAGAACGGCTCAAGACAGGTCAGCAGTTTTCTGGCCACCGGGTCCGACAGCAGCACGGTATCGATCTCCGGTGCGGCTGTATCAGCCTGCTCCCCCCCCTGCCGGTAGAGTTCACTGACCTTGCTTCTCTTGAGCTTGCCCAGACGCGTGGCCGGAAGCGACTCCTTGAATATCTTGAGCCCCGTGATCCGCTTGTACGGCGGCAGATCTTTTGCAAGGTCTTCGATCTCGAGGGCGATGGTCTCCCGCGAGTTGGCGAGGTTCATTTTTTTCAGATAATCGAAATCCGGTACTACTGCCGCCTCGATCCCGCGCTCGCCCTGGATGATGCAGATCTCCTTGATGGACAGGATCTGCTTGTAGAACTTTTCGAGTTCGTCGGGGAAGACCTTCTTGCCCGTCGAGAGCACGATCATCTCCTTGGACCTGCCGGTAATGAAAAAATAGCCGTCCTTGTCGCGATATCCCAGATCACCGGTATAAAACCAGCCATCACGCAGCACTTCCGCGGTCTCTTGCGGCTTCTGGTAGTATCCAAGCATCACGTTCGGCCCGCGCACCGCGATCTCGCCCATGCCGTGCTCGTCCGGATTTTCGATCCTGACCTCCACATCAGGCAGGGCGATGCCGATGGAACCGGCTTTCTGTTTCGAGAGGGGGTTGAAAGCAGAGACCGGCGATGTCTCGGTGAGGCCATAGCCCTCGATGATGGTGAAACCGAGATTGGTCATGTCGGTGTACACGTCGGGTTCGAGCCGTGCGCCGCCGCTCGCGAAGAACCGGAACTTCGGGCCGAATTTGGCATGCGCCGCGCCGAAGAGCGCCTTGCCGATATTGGTCCCGGCTGTCCTCAGAAGCAGGCTGTTGACCCCGAGGAACATGCTCACCAGCATGCGAACGGGCGCCGGCTTCTTGCGGATCTCGTCGAAAATAGCCCTGCGGAGACCGTTAAAGAGCAGCGGCACGCCGATCAGGACGGTGACGCCGGTCTCCCGCATGCAGGCAAGAATATCGGGCCCCTTGAGACTGTTCAAGACCGTCACCGTCGCGCCAAGAGCAAACGGCAGCAGGATACAGGCCATCGCGGGATAGGTATGATGGAGGGGCAGGAGAAGCAGAAGGTTGTCAGTGTGGGAGAAAAGCCCAAGCTTGATCACGCTCGCCAGGTTCGACGCCAGGTTGCCCTGTGAAAGCATCACCCCTTTGGGATCGCCCGTCGTGCCGGAGGTATACAGAAGAGCGGCAAGGTCATTGGCTGCGTGCGCAGGCGGGAGCGCTGCCTCGGGATAGGCCGTGACCATCGTGGGAAACAGGATGCCGTCGCCGGGATCAAACGAGAAGATCACGAGGGGCCCGTTCTGGGGAAGTTTCTGCCTGCAGGCAGCCGATACAAAGACCGCCTTTGCCCCGGAACTCGCGATCAGGACCGCGACCTCTTTCTCCGTGAACTGGGCATCCATCGGCACAATGACCGCGCCGTTAGAAACGACAGCGAGATACGAGATCATCCACTCGGGCCGGTTCTCCGAAAGAAGGGCAACGCGGTCGCCCTTGTTGATCCCGTTGTCCGAAAGCGAGCGGCCCACGGACGCGACGCTCCGGAGGAGGTCCCGGTAGGTGTACTGCTGATACCGGTCCCCTGCTTTCATCTGGATGGCGATCTTGTCCGGGTAACGAGATGCCGCTTCCTGCATTCTGGTCAGGATCATGTCACACCCCTAAGGGCTGTTGCCCAAACCGATTTTGTGCTTCGACAGGCTCAGCACGAACGGATAAATTTTATGAAATCAAAAGCCACACCGTTCGCCCTGAGCTTGTCGAAGGGTGAACGGTATTTGGGCAACAGCCCGTCTATTAAGAAGGCGATAGATCGGAACGTGTGCAGGATATAATGGTGCTGAAGGAAAGTCAATTGAGAATTTCGATGGAGAGGTCCGGTTGTCGCGCGGTGCGTTCGCGCGAATGACTAATCTTGAACGGCTTTTTTTACATCCTCGTCGGCCTTCTTCCAGGTCTTCTTGGCGTTCTTATCAATGGTCTTCAGGTCTTCTTTCGCCTTCTTGTCAACGGCCTTAAAATCCTTCTTGGCCTTCTTGGCCACGGACTTCGTCGCCTTCTTCATCCCCTCGTGCGCCTCTTTGAAGCCTTCCTTCGCTGACTCCGCCTCATCGGCACGGACGATTGCCGGCACAGCGAGTAAACACAAGGCCAGCAGAACAGATAGCAAACGCATTTTATCCTCCTCATATCACACAGGATCGGACCGGCATGCTGAAACATACACCGGGCGGCCGGGATTGTCAAGATTGCCGGTCTCGAAAGAATATGCAAAGCCTATCATACCCATATCCCGCATGTCAAACATCGGCATCTATTTTCTTGACTCTGGCTTCTTGTTTGCTTACACTTAAATAAAAGGGCAAACCACAGAGAGCACTGAGGAATACCAAGGGAAAACAAAAACGTTTTGAATTCCGTCGTTCTCTCAAGATCTTCTCTGTGCGCTCTGTGGTTAAATCTTGACAATATAGTAAAAACTCGAGGAGGATATCATGCCGAAAATGCCGAAACAGTACTCCAGCATCCAGAAAAAATATAAGGGTCTCATCAAGGCGGTTGGGAACCTCGGTAAGGCCGCCAAGGCAGCAGGACCGCTGAACAAGAAGGCCTCGGAACTGGTCCAGATCGCGGCAGCGGCCGCCATACGGTCCGAGGGATCTGTCCACTCCCATGCGCGCCGGGCCCTGGCAGCCGGGGCAAAGCCCGACGAAATCCGCCATGCGATCGTTCTGCTCACGAGCACCATCGGCTTCCCCGCTGTCTCTGCCGCGCTTTCGTGGGCAAATGATGTGCTGGAGAAGAAATAAAACCTTGTATCGGTATTCTCTGTGTACTCTGTGGTAATCTTTCAATTAATTATGAAGATCGACATCTACCTTTCCGAGGGCTGCGGCTCTTACCACGAACTCCGGGAGAACTTCGACCGCGCGCTTGCGGACCTGGACATCAAGCCGGAGTTGACCTTTCACACGATCTATTACGATGAAGCAGTCAGCCGCAACATCAAAGGTTCCCCTTCTATCTGGATCAATGGAATAGATGCCTTTGAGGGCGGGAGTTCTCCCGGGATATCCTGAAGAGCGTACATGGATGAGTCCGGGCGACTCAAAGGCGTGCCGTCGGTCCTGATGCTGAAGCAGGTCGTCAAGCGGGAAATGAACAAATGAATAGCAAGCACAAAAAAATAGACGACAAATTTTAAAATCATAAAATCCTAACTCACACTAAGACACGAAGCCACGAAGGGGAAATGCTTTATTCTAAAATATACTTCTTTGTGATCTTTGTGGCTCCGCGTGAAATAATTGGTTTTCGTCGAACGCATCCATATGCGCAAACATCTTGTCTTCATCGGCGATTCACTCACCCAGTGGTGCGACTGGGAGCAACGACTCCCCGGATATCGGGTGACCAACCTCGGCATCTCCGGTGAAACCGTGGAAGGCCTGCTCGCCCGCAGGGAACGAATTCGCGCACAGATCGATGATCCGGACTTCATCTTCCTCATGACCGGCATTAACAACATCGCATCAGGAAAATACGACATCATTCCCCCCTATCGCGAGATCGTCCGTAACCTGACCACGTGGTACAAACAATCGATTGTCGTGGTCCAAAGCATTTTGCCGGTGGATGAACAATGGGCAGGCAGAACCGTGATCCAGAACGTCAACCGTCAGCTCAAAGGAATCGCCCTCGAGTTCAATGCAGAGTATCTTGACGTTTACAGACTTTTTGTGGATGCGAAAGGAATTCCCAAGAACGGGTATCTTTCGGATGACGGGGTGCACCTGGCCGGGAAGGGATATGATGCGTGGGCACAGGAGGTGGAGCGGTTCATTTTAGAAAAGTAACATTGCAGATTCCTTCCTGAAGCAAACGAGTTTCCATTTTCAGCAACAATGTAATTTTTAACCTGTATCATTGGTCGTACTTGCACCCGTTTTAACATCTTTACAATTGACAATGTGTATGGATTTATATATAATACACACTGAGGTGAAAACATGAGTACGGCAGAAAAAACCAGGAAACAATTCATTCTCGATCAGGATAAAATTAGGCGGGTTCGAAAGATTGTGAACGCTAAAACCGACACCGAAGCAATAACGATGGCGTTAGATATCATTATAGAAAACACCAAAATAGAAACGATGCTCGGATCAATAAAGGGCAAGGGAACAATAAAGGATGTCTATGGCAGAACATCCGGTTAAGCTGATTCTCGACACATCTATCTACATCCCCTTCATAAACCAAGGTATTGCCCATCCCATTATCGAAAGCCATCATGGGCGCCCACTGATTTACATGAGTACAGTTGTGCTGGAAGAACTCTACGCGGGCGCATTGGATATTCATTCTGTAAAGCTTCTTGATAAAATGTATGACACTTTTTCCGGAATGAGTAGGCTTATTATTCCAGATGCGGCGGACTGGCAGAAAACCGGAAAAGTTATTGCTCAACTTGGCAACAAATATGGTTTTGAGCAACTCTATTTATCAAGACTCACAAATGATGTACTCATTGCAGCCACGGCGCGTAAAATGGGCGCAGTCGTTGCAACCAATAATATAAAAGACTTTCTCAGAATACAAGAATATATTGATTTCAAAATATATTGAGAGATGACTAAATCGTCGGCCAAGTCATACCAAAAAATATTTGAATCATGGATGTCATAGTGATGTTTTCTTTTTGCAAAAACTTCCTGTAGTTGGTGACTCTGCCCAATAAGACAGCGAGTGCATATTACAGCATGGATATTTGAACTATTGAAGCATTTCCGTCATGACCAACTCAGTTTTTGTCGAGGATGTGCCTTTTCGATGAATGGATGAAAGATGGGAGATGGATCAATTGGCTGCACGTCGCGTATCAACGTCCCCAAAGTTCTCCTGCCTGTCAACTCAAGTACTGTTCATTACAGTTGAAACATGCAGTACCTGTTCCTTCCTGAACTTCGTACAAATTGCGTTTATTGTAAATTGTAAGTTTCATGTTGTGCTTTATACAAGCTATCGTTCATCCACGTCGTTTCACTGAGAACCGTAACGATATAAACAGTCTTTGGATTAGGATAATGGATAACGAAGAGCATATCAAAAGCTTAGGAACGTTGGTCAGTTACTTTCATACTCTCGAGTTTGCCCTCCGTGCAGTATTGAGGAATCATGAAAAAGAAAAATCGGAGGAAATCGATTACGCTACGCTAAACGTTGGCGACACTGTCCCCGAGGAACCGATGACAAATTACGATTCCTTGGAAACCTTGATTGACAAATACAACAAACTTGCCGAGAAGGAACTGAGGATTGACAAGAAACTTGTAGCAATAAGAGACGCTATTGCTCATGGCAGAGTCTTTTCTGATAGCCGGAATCTGCCTATGAAACTGCTTAAGTTTGACAAACCAAGACAAGGGGCGGTAACAGTAACATTTGCGGCGACAATGGATCATGGCTGGTTTGCTGATAAAGCAGTTCGACTTTATGAGGAAATACAAAAAGTCTTCAAGAAAAATGAATAATACATCTAATTGAACGATCTATTTTACAGTACGCCAGGAGCGACATCCCAGAGGGTTACTTGTTGTTGCTCGACTGATAGCGTTAAACAGGAGGCGTTTTTAAAAAGATATTATTTGGAATAGCCATAATGTTGGGTTTTGCTGGAAATCCTTATGCTACTACTTAGGGCACAAGCGGTCTAATAAAAGAATTCAAGGCTGTTGTTATGGCGTTAGTACCCACAAGGTAGATAGCCAACATGTGGATTGATATGACTTACATCCCTTCGCTCACAGTTCATAGATAGGCTTTATTGTTTTAAGCATTAAATTTTTTAAGCATTAAATTCTGTTGCACGCAAATTATCGATAGCAACAAGGTAAAGGAATGGTAGCCAATGGAAAGCATAACAAAATATCTTCATCTTCTGGGACTAACAGAAGATGCATCACCGCAAGAAGCCAAAGAAGCATATAGAGATTTAGTTAAAGTCTGGCATCCCGATAGATTTGGGAGTGATCTTAAGCTTCAAAAAAAGGCAGATATTAAATTGCAGGAAATAAATGTAGCCTATGAGAAGGTGCAGGTTTATTTTGCCAATCATAGTAAATTTACCTCTGCTAATAAATCATATAATAACGGTGCAGCGGCATCAAAACAAAACTCAAGCGAATATGATTCGTCGACAGGGTATGCATCAGAAGAAGAAAATCATTATTACAGTAATTTCCAAAGTAAGAATATAAGTGAAAAAGATTATGCAAGATGGAAAGAGGATGTATCTCTTGATATAAAAATCGGCTCTTTCATGCCTCGCAGGTTAATTATAACTCCTGAAAATATTAGTTTAGATGAGCAAATCATAAGGGTGAATGAAATTATAGCGTTAAGATGGAGCTCTTTACACGCACCAACTAATGGGATGACACTATCTTATGTTAGTGCATTTGTTAAGGATAACCATCAAACGATGAAGATCGATTGCGTTACGTTTTGGGATAGTTTAAGAAACATTGATAAACGTTATGAATTGGTAACCAGTAAACTGTGGAAAATAGTTGGTGTTAGATTAGTTGAAGATACGTTACGACGCTTGTCCTCTGACGAAAAGATAGAATATGGGAACCTATTAGTTGATAGCCATGGTATATTGTTCCAAAATAAAAAAGTGTACTCAGAATGGAAAGACTTGAGCATTGCTACTCCCCCCCATAGACTCACTTTTATTGTTACAGCTAAAAACGCAAAAGATGTTTCAGAAGCACTCTACTATGGCGAGGTGGATAACGTTGTTATTCTCGATCCAATAATGCGGTTCTTGTGGAAAGATGGTAATTATAAGAAACTGGAAAGACACGAATTTAAATAATAACGGGATTATTCGAGTCGCAATCTATGTTCATTGCCAGACAAAAAGGAAATAATACTATAATTGAATCTGTTCTATCTGTTTCGTCTTTGGGCGTAGACTATTTGACAATCTTTTATGCTCCTAATCACATTGACGATAGGAGCTTGAAAACGCGCCCCTCACGCGAAGCGTTCATGTGCAGGATACAACGAGTATTTCGCAGTTAATGTTTACATGAGCGGATCAACAGTAGTAGGTGCAGTCTGGTTATAAATTGTGTTTACAAAAACTGTCAACACGAATACTGATTACCACAATTAAAGCAGATTCTCTTCAGCCTTCAGTCTTCAGCCTAAATACCTGAGTTGGTACAATTGATCCAGAAGAAGTTTACTGTTATGTAATTCAAGAAGTTCTCTGCGTCCTCTGCGGTGAACGGTTTTGTCCCTTGTCCTTCGTCCCTCGTCCTTCGCCTTCTATTCCTTACTCCGAACTCCCCACTCCCAACTCTAAATCTCACTCCACCTTCACCCCCA
Source organism: Nitrospirota bacterium (assembly GCA_023229435.1). NCBI lineage: Bacteria > Pseudomonadati > Nitrospirota > Nitrospirota bacterium. Next base: position 167,725 of record JALNZF010000004.1, on the reverse strand, counting down.
CCGCCAGCTCCTTCTGCTGGAGCGACCTGATCTTGTCGCGCAGTTCTGCCGCTGTCTCAAAGTCCAGCTCTTTCGCCGCGGCGCGCATCTGTTGCTGAAGCGACGCGATGAATTTGGGGATGTTCACGGTCTGCAGATACTCGCCCGCCTCTTCAGCGGCGATCGGCACGGTGAAGTAATCCTGCTCATACACCGTGCGCAGCGTTGCCTGGATGTTCTTCTTGATCGACTGCGGCGTGATGTTGTGCATCCTGTTGTAGGCTTCCTGCACCGTGCGGCGCCGGTTGGTCTCGTTGATGGCGTTTCTCATGGAATCGGTGATCTTCTCCGCATAGAGGATCACCTCGCCGTTCACGTGCCGCGCCGCGCGTCCCATGGTCTGGATGAGCGAGCGGGCTGAACGCAGGAACCCTTCCTTGTCGGCATCAAGGATGGCGACGAGCGAGACCTCGGGGATGTCCAGCCCCTCGCGCAGGAGGTTGATGCCGATCAGAACATCGTATTTCCCCATGCGCAGGTCGCGGATGATGTCCACCCGTTCGAGGGTGTCAATATCGGAGTGGAGGTACGCCACCTTCACGTTCAATTCCTTGTAGTATTCCGTCAGGTCCTCCGCCATGCGCTTCGTGAGCGTGGTGACGAGCACGCGCTCTTTCGACTCGGCCCTTTTTCTGATCTCGTTCAGGAGATCGTCCACCTGTCCCGTGGCCGGCCTGATCTCGATCCGCGGGTCCGTGAGGCCCGTGGGCCGGATCACCTGCTCGATGATACGTTTGCCGGACTTCGCGACCTCGAAGTCCGCCGGCGTGGCCGACACATACACGGTCTGGTGGACCCGCTGCTCGAACTCCTCGAAATTGAGCGGCCGGTTGTCCAGCGCCGACGGCAGGCGGAAGCCGTATTCAACAAGATTCATTTTCCTGGCGCGGTCGCCGTTGAACATGCCGCCGATCTGCGGGACGGTGGCATGGGACTCGTCCACGACCAGAAGAAAATCCTTCGGAAAGTAATCGAGCAAGGTCGGCGGCGGCTCGCCGGGGGACCGGCCCGAAAGGTGGCGGGAATAGTTCTCGATGCCGTGGCAGAAGCCCATCTCCTGGATCATCTCAAGATCGAACATCGTGCGCTGTTCGATGCGCTGCGCCTCGACAAGTTTGTTCATCCTGCGGAACTGCTGGATGCGATCCCTGAGTTCCTCGTGGATGCCGTCGATGGCCGCCTTCATGCGCGACTCGGGGATCACGTAATGGCTGCCGGGGTAGATGGCGACCTTCTCGAGCTTCTGGCGGGACGTGCCGAGGAGCGGATCGAACACCGAGATCGAATCGATCTCATCGCCGAAAAGCTCAACGCGGATCGCCGCGTCCTCGTACGAGGCCGGAAAGATCTCTACCACGTCCCCGCGCACCCGGAACGTACCGCGCTGGAAATCGAAATCGTTCCGGGAATACTGGATATCCACGAGCTTCCGCAGGATCTCGTTCCGGTCGATGCGCTGCCCCTGCTCCAGGAACAGCAGCATGCCGTGGTACGCCTCGGGTGAACCAAGACCGTAGATGCACGAGACAGAGGAAACAACGATCACGTCATTCCGCTCGAAGAGAGAGGTGGTAGCCGAGTGGCGCATACGGTCGATCTGCTCGTTGATGGACGAGTCCTTCTCGATGTAGGTGTCCGTGGTCGGAAGATAGGCCTCGGGCTGGTAGTAGTCGTAATAGGAGACAAAGTACTCCACCGCGTTCCCGGGGAAAAGCTCCTTGAACTCGTTGTAGAGCTGGGCGGCCAGTGTCTTGTTGTGCGCGATCACGAGCGCGGGCCTCTGAACCTTCTCGATCACGTTCGCGATGGTGAAGGTCTTGCCCGATCCCGTTACCCCGAGCAGGACCTGGTGTTCGAGCCCCTTGACAATGCCGTCGGCGAGCAGTTCGATCGCCTGGGGCTGGTCGCCGGTCGGCACATACTCCGATGTGATCTTGAATTTCGGCATGCGATATATTACTCGATAATCAGGATGAGGTCAACAAAGGCGAGAATCTTGCAAAAGTCCCAATTCCGTCATTCCCGCAGCGCTTCTGAGCGGGAATCTGGTTCTAACTGTTTGAAAAAACCATATCCCCGATAGAGACGTTCGGGGATGACAAACAGTTTTGCAAGTACCTCACGAGGACAATTGATTTATTGCAAAGGATGCAAAGGGAGAAACGCGGACTATTCGAGACTACTCAGGTCAAAACTGCTGAGAGCGGGGCCGTGCCCCGCTCTCAGCGCAATTCCTAGTGCTTGGAAGCAAACGCCTGGTTAATTAAGTATTCATATTGGCTGTACAGATCAGTCGCGCCCAGCTGTCTCTTTACCTCTTTTACCGTGCCGTCTGCCTGTATAAAGCCCAGGATGAACCCCGGAGTGCCGGAAACTCCGGCCTTTGTACCTTCCTCTATGCGCTGTCTGATCTCCGCATCGTGTTTTTCGCCTTCAAGACACGCCTTGAAAACGGTCATATCCAGTTTTAGTTCTTCGGCATATTTTATTAGATTTTCCGGATCCAGATAGGTCCCGCTGTAGGTCGTGTTGTCAAAAAGTTTCTCATTCATTTGCCAGAACTTACCTTGGTCTCCCGCGCAAAGGCCGGCTACTGCCGCCTTGAATGCTTTTCGGTGCATTTCGAGGGGAAAATCCATAAAAACAAGTCTCATTTTTCCGGTTTCAACAAATCCCTTCTCTATCTTCGCACGCATCTCACGGGCGTGTCGTACGCAGACTGGTCATTGATAATCCGAAAATTCTATAAAGACAAGCTTCGCATTCTTGTCTCCCTTTATGGGAGCGCCCTTGATGTTGATTATTGCATCCTTGACTTCAGCTCTTGGTGGCGCTGATGCCGGTTTAGGCCCCGCTGCCAGTTTAGTCTCCACGAGTTTTTTGATGTCCTGAATATCCTTCTTGAGCCCGTCGACCTCCTTTTTCAGCGTCTGGTATTCCTCACTGGCCTGAGAGAATGCCGGTTGAACGCTGAATAAAAGCGCCAAACCTAAAACGAGAACCGGGAAACCTGAATATTTCATCATTACTCTTTCCTTTCTTTCTTGGGCATCCGTGAAAATCCGCGTCCAATAAACGTTTGTTTTCAACTCCGAACAGAGCCTGTCCTCGAATGTTTTAATCGGGGAAACTCGAATCACTTCCCATGGCACTTCTTGTACTTCTTCCCGCTCCCGCACGGGCAGGGATCGTTCCTGCCGACCTTCGTGCCCACGTGCACGGGCTCGGCGGGCTTGGCCGCAGCGTCCCCGGCCCCGACAAAGCTGAGGTTGGCTACCTGGCGTTTCTGCTTCCGCTCGATCTCTTCGCCCTGCTCCTTGGCGGCGACCTTGATCCTGAAGAGGTTCTCGACCGTGGATTCTACGATGCGCAGTTTCATTTCCTCGAACATATCGAAGCCTTCTCTTTTGTATTCGATGAGCGGGTCCTTCTGGCCGTAACCGCGAAGCCCGATGCCTTCCTTTAAATGGTCCATGGCGAGCAGATGGTCTTTCCACTGGTGGTCAACGGCCTGGAGCATGAAGACCTTCTCGAGGTGGCGCATGAGCTCGGACCCGATCTGCTGCTCCTTGGCGTCGTAGCTCTGCTTCAACGCTTCCCAGAGCTTCTCGCGAAGTTCTTCGCGCGACAGGGACGGGAGGTCAAGATCGGCGCCTGCGTGATACGCAAATTTGGCCGCGAGCACGTCCTTGAGGCCCGTTACATCCCAGTTCTCCGGGTAGGCGCCCTCGGGACAGTAAAAATCGACCATCCCGTCGAGCATTTCCTCGGCAAGTCCGATCACTTCTTCCTTGAGGTCGGTACCCGCAAGGAGCTGGCGGCGCTGCTCGTAAATCACCTTCCGCTGCTGGTCCATGACGTCGTCGTATTCGAGGACGTGCTTGCGCATCTCGAAGTTTTGATTTTCAACCTTCTTCTGGGCGTTCTCGATGGCCCTCGACACCATGCGGTGTTCGATCGGCACGTCCTCTTCCATACCGAGCCTGCCCATGAGGCCCGCGATGCGGTCGGACCCGAAGATCCTGAGGAGGTCGTCCTCGAGCGAAAGATAGAACCGCGAAGAGCCGGGGTCGCCCTGGCGGCCCGAACGGCCGCGAAGCTGGTTGTCGATCCGGCGCGCCTCATGCCGTTCCGTGCCGAGAATGTGCAGACCGCCCGCGGCAATGACCTTCTCTTTTTCGTCAGCGCATTGCGCTATGCACTGTGCAAGCGTCTTGTCCCACTCTTCTTTCGTATACTCCTTGCCTTTCAGCGTCTGGCGCGCGAGGCCCTCGGGATTGCCCCCCAGCACGATGTCGGTGCCGCGGCCAGCCATGTTCGTGGCGATCGTGACCGCGGCGTAGCGGCCCGCCTGCGCCACGATCTCCGCCTCCATTTCGTGGTACTTGGCGTTCAGCACCGTATGCCTGATGCCCTTTTTCTTGAGCATCGACGCCAGGGTCTCGGACTTGACGATCGAGATGGTGCCGACGAGCACGGGTTGGCCTTTTTTATGCAGTTCTTCGATCTCTTTGATGGTTGAATTGAACTTCCCCTGCTCGGTCTTGTAGATGAAATCGGCGCTGTCGATGCGGATCATGGGCTTGTGCGTCGGGATCATGAGCACGTCGAGGTTGTAGATCTTCGCGAACTCCGCGGCCTCGGTCTCCGCCGTGCCGGTCATGCCCGCGAGCTTGCCGTAGAGCCGGAAGTAGTTCTGGAACGTGATCGAAGCCAGCGTCTGGTTCTCATTCTCGATCTTGACGTTCTCCTTGGCCTCAATGGCCTGGTGCAGTCCGTCGCTCCAGCGCCTGCCGGGCATGAGCCTGCCTGTGAACTCGTCCACGATCATCACCTGGTCATCCTTGACCACGTAGTCCACGTCGCGATTGAACAGGGCATGGGCCTTCAAGGCCTGGTGCACATGGTGCACGAGGTCCACGTTCGAAGGGTCGTACAAATTGCCGGCGCCGAGCATCTTTTCCACCTTGATGTTGCCCTCTTCGGTCAGGGCCGCGGTCTTGGTCTTTTCCTCGATGGTGTAGTCGGCGTCTTTCTTCAGGCTCGGGATGATGCGATTGATCTTGTAATACTTGTCCGTGGAATCTTCCGTGGGGCCGGAGATGATGAGCGGGGTTCTGGCCTCGTCGATCAGGATTGAATCCACCTCGTCCACGATGGCAAAGTTGAGCTCGCGCTGAGCATAGTCCGCGAGGTCGAATTTCATGTTATCGCGCAGATAATCGAAGCCGAACTCGTTGTTCGTGCCGTAGGTCACATCGGAGCCGTAGGCTTGCTGTCGCTGTTCGTCATTCAGGCCATGGACGATCACGCCCACAGTCAGGCCGAGGAAGTTGTAGATCGGGCCCATCCACAGTGAGTCACGCCGGGCGAGGTAGTCGTTCACGGTGACCACATGCACGCCCTTGCCGGTGAGACCGTTCAAGTACACCGGCAGCGTGGCCACGAGGGTCTTGCCTTCGCCGGTCTTCATCTCCGCGATCCTTCCCTGGTGCAGCACGATGCCGCCGATGAGCTGCGCGTCAAAGTGGCGCATGCCGAGCGTCCGTTTGGACGTCTCGCGCACCACGGCAAATGCCTCGGGAAGGAGATCGTCAAGCGTCTCCCCGTCTTCGAGCCTCTTTTTGAACTCGTCCGTCTTGGCCCGCAAGGCCGCGTCCGCGAGGCCGGCAATTCCCTGCTCGAACGCGTTGATCTCATCCACCAGCACCTGAATGCGCTTCAGTTCCCGCTCATTTGCGGTGCCGAATATTTTTCTCAGAATCGTTCCGATCATCTGTCTTCTCTCCGCCCGCGTTAAAATAATTCGTTAGCATTGCATATTATCATTTTTATGCAGGAATTCAAGAGAATAATCTCCCGGACCATTACTCACGGTGTCCGGGAACCAGGGGGCGCGTTTTGAATCATGACAGGGATTTTCTTGAAGGAATGCGAGAAGCTATCCGGCGGTTTTTTAATTAATGTAAAATGGCATCTACTTGGTGCTAACTTACAAAAAGCCAAAACGTTTTCGCGCAAAGCCGCAAAGTCGCTAAGAAAGTCAGAAGCCCTGGAATCTTGAGTTAAGCCAAAAACAGGACCTGCTTTACTTTGCGACTTTGCGGCTTTGCGCGAGGCGCCCTTTTCGTTGATCTGAGTAGTTACGTGAATTTTTAAGAGACAGTATGTATCGGTTTTCAGCAGAAAGGCGGTATGGCGGAGGGAAATACTGCTCAGCCTTTGGCGGCTTTCAGGAGCTTCTCGAGCTTCTCAACGCCGACGCATTCCCTGGCATAGGCGCACCATTCGACACAGGACGTGCCGATCGGCCGGGCGTTCAGATGGCCGCACTTCTTGCAGGCTGTTTCCGGCTCATCGCTCCAGATCTCTAACTTTTCGCCGCACTTCTGGCACCGGATATCCTCCGGCTTCGGCGACCGTATCTCAATGCTTCCTGGACAACCTTCTTTAAACATGGGCCTACTTTATACCGATTTCAATAAAAGAGCTATGATGTAAATCATATCGGGCTTCCAGCTGCAAACCTGCGGAAATGTCAAACGGTTACGATGCCCGTATCGTAGTTCGGCATTCGGCAACGGCTTAAAAAAAACGAACGCCATGACCACCTGACGAAACGGGCCGCGTGACCGCAGCCGAACAATGAAAAATGGACAAAAGACGCAGGATCACTCTTTGATGATCTCCTTCACGGAGTTCGTTATCTCGATCTTGAAATTATAGGGAATGATCTGGCGGTTGATCTCTACCGGGATAAAGAGGATGACTTTTTTCCCCTTCAATCCCGCCGCGACATCGCTCTCGACCGGGAACAGGGGGCGAATATCATACCCCTTTCTCTGCGGCAACACGTACACATTGCTGATCGGGATCACGGTCTCCTGCACCGAGCTCCGGGACAGGACAAACTGGTCGGGAATTGGATTGTTCCGGTCCGGGAAACGTACTCCGGAATGCATGAGCCGCTGCGTTTGCCCGCTCATATCCGTATACTCGGCGCGGTCCCACAGGATTTTCACATCATAGGGGCTGAGGTTTTCGAACTGCATCTCGAAACCGTGTTCGCCGACGGCAAAGGAGACGGATATGTTCTTGTCCCGGAACCGGAGTTCCTGGGACACCACGGGGCTGATGAGCCGGTACGACAGCTTGTATCTGACGAGATCATGCAGGATCTTCTCCAGCTTGATATTCAGGGTATCGCCTTCATTGATGTCACGTAGCAAAATGGTCTTCTGCCGATAGTTGTCCTTGCTCACCTCAAGGAACGCCTTCGCCGCAAGCGCGGGGTCTTTCGGCACTCCGGCCGTAATGGTCGCGGGCGGGCGGTACCGCTGCTCCTTCAACTCCACGCCCGAAACGACCCTGATGGTCGCATCCGGCGGGTCCGCAAAAACCTTGAAGTTCTTCGCCACCACGCTTGAACACCCCGATCCGGCAAGTGCGGCAACTATCGCAACAAGAATATATTTTCTCATCTGCCCCTCCTCCAGCGTGAAAATGGCCTTTCTATGACTTTTTGATATAATAACACATCAACCGCCGCCTGTCATAAAAAATATAATGCGCGTTTTTAAACAGTTCGTACTGTTTTGACCGGGATATCCACGTCGGTCATAATAACCGGAAAAACCGTCAAATGGCTGCTTTCCCTTGTAAATGCCCTGTTTCGTCAGGCATGACAGGGGAAAATTTTCTTTCTGTTCCTGACAAATTGTCTTGAATTTGCTTTAATACATTACTATAATACCTACCTTACGTTGCCAACTGAGCAGGAGGGAGTACCATTATGGCGGTAAAAAAAGGTGCAAAGAAGAAAAAGGCTGCCAAGCCCGCAAGACCCACCAAGAAAAAAACGGCCAAAAAAACCGTGAAGAGATCCGCTGCAAAGGCAAGCACGGTCAAAAAGAAAACGGCCCGGAAAACCGCCCGAAAGGTCACCCCTAAAAAAGCGAAAAAAACCATAAAACCGGAATCCTCAAAGCTGGAATCTTCCGCAATGACCGTACTACCCAAACGACGGATATCCCTGGCTGAGCGGAAACGGAATGAGGTACTGAAAAAAATGCTGCTCAAAAAACGGAATGAGGTTGTGGAAGGCCTGGAGTCCCAGATGGGCCGAAAGCTGGCCCGTGAGACGGGGCAGAAGATCGACTCGGCCATGGACAGCGCCGATCAGTCAGCGCTTGACGTGGACCAGGGCATCGATTACTCGCTCCTGGAAATGAAATACGCGCAATACAAGGACATCGCCGACGCTTTCCGCAAGCTCCAGAGCAATACCTATGGAGAGTGTGAGGAGTGCGGAGAAGAGATCGATATCAAGCGCCTTGCGGTGAATCCTCTTGCCCGGTACTGCGTCGCCTGCAAAACGAATAAAGAGACCCTGGAAAATATCCAGAAGGAAGAGACGAGGTTCAAGGAATAATGATCGGACCGATCTGGCAGATCAGACGGATCGGACAGATATCAGACGCTTTTTCTTGACAAAAAGTCCGCAATACAGTATCTTGTGCCTCTGATTTTTCACGTGGCGGTGTAGCTCAGCTGGTAGAGCAGGGGAATCATAATCCCTGTGTCCGGGGTTCGAGTCCCTGCACCGCCACCATTTTCCTCTTCGCTTTTTCTTATCATAAACATAATTAGCTGACCATATATAATATAGAATTATGAAGAAATCACCGGATGCCGCTTCCGGTGGCATCCCCAGTTCACAGATCATGCTGCTAACCAAGGTCAAAGAAACCATAAAGAAATACTCCATGCTGAACCCCGGGGACCGGGTGCTTGTCGCGGTCTCGGGCGGGCCGGACTCGGTCTGCCTTCTGGGTGTCCTCCGGGTGTTGGCGAAAGATCTCGACCTGACACTCCATGTCGCGCATCTTGACCACCTGTTCCGGGGAAAAGAATCCGCTGACGAGGCGGTGTTCGTAGCGGAACTTGCGAAAACGTTCAATATCCCTGCGACCATCGAGAAGTTTGACGTGCCCGCCTACTGTCGTGAACGCGGACTGTCTTCGCAGGAGGGCGCCCGGAAGGTACGATATGATTTTTTACAACGAACGGCAATGATGAGCGATTCCGCTCACATCGCTACCGGCCATACGGCGAACGATCAGGCCGAGACCTTCCTCATGCGGCTCATACGCGGCGCCGGCGCCTCCGGCCTCTCGGCCATCCCCCCGGTGCGGGACAACATTATCCGTCCGTTGATCGATATCACGCGGGAAGAGGTGCTGGACTATCTGAAAAGGACGGGACTCGCCTTTGCAACCGACCCGTCGAACACCAAGCCTCTGTATACGCGGAACAGGATACGGATGGAGGTGCTGCCCGTACTGCAACGCTTCAATCCCCGGATCGTCGCAACGCTTGCGGCAGAGGCCGGCCAGCTCAGGGACGAAGATGAGGCAGTCGAGGGATATTGCGCAACACTCGCCGACAGCATCCTGGCACGGAAGGAAAACACCGTCTTTGTGAAGAGAAATGAATTCAATACGCTGCCCCCCGCGTTCAGGCGCAGACTGCTGATAAAAGCAGCGGATCTTGCCGGGGTGGAATCCTCCGGACTGTCCCGGATACAGATCGATGAGGCCATCACGTTCATGGCCGCCGCCCGAACCGGCAGAACCATGAATCTGCTTGCCGGCTTGACGATCGGCCGCGAATACGACCGGTTCGTTATCAGCGCTCAATCGGGAACAGATGACTTCTCCCGGGTGATCCTGATGCCCGGCGTTACCGTGCAATCGGAGCTCCGCATGGAGATCGAGACACTGGTCGCCGATCGGCTCCCGGATGAGCAGGAAGATTTAAATTATATATGGCAGGCCCTGTTCGATTATGATAAGATAGGACCGGCTTTGATGCTCAGGAGCAGGCATCCCGGTGACTGGTTCTGTCCATCCGGGATGGGCGGCAAACGCAAGAAGATACAGGACTACTTCGTTGACGAAAAGGTTCCCCGCAGGAAACGCGGCCTCGTTCCCCTGCTCTGCTCGGGAGAGGACATTCTGTGGGTGGTGGGGATGAGGACGGACGAGCGATTCCTCGCCGGCGCGGATACGAAGCGAATTCTGACGATAACGGTGAGGGATAGGACCGTCGTTGGGTAACGGTAACGAGGCCCGTATCGGAAATCGTTGAACAGGTACGGAAAAACACGAACCACGTTCCCGTCAGACAAAACGGGCATCGTAACCGTGACCGAGTACCTGCTTTTCCATATTTTTCAGGAGGATCCCCAATGGTAGGCATCGATTTTGGAAAACCGCTTTTTACGCGTGAGGAGATCCAGCGGAAGATACAGGAGATAGGCTCGCGGGTCTCGACAGACTATGCCGACAAGGACCTGCTCGCGGTCGGGGTCCTCAAGGGCGCGCTTTTTTTTATGTCCGACCTGCTCCGTTCACTCAGGATCTCCGTCAGGATGGACTTCATCCACTGCACCAGTTCCGCCACCCAGGGCAAGGACGGCAATCCGGTCCGAATGCTGTGCGACATGAAAGAAGATATCAAAGGAAAGCACGTTCTGCTGATCGAGGATATCATGGACTCCGGGGTGACCATCGATTACCTCAAAAAAATGCTCCTCGGCCGGGGGCCGGCTTCTCTCAAGGTGTGCGTACTGCTCGACAAAACCGACCGCCGGCAGGTGCCGATCGAGGCGGACTACGCGGGGTTCCGCATCCCGAACAAATACGTGGTCGGCTACGGACTGGACTACAAAGACCGCTACCGCAATCTGCCTTATATCGCCGTGCTCCCCGTGGAGGAGCGGCAGGCCCCGTAACAGCCGTATGACGGTTCTGCAGCAACAGGGAATTTGGCGTGACAAATCAGCCGGTTTCCCGAGAGTCGTATCGGAGCAGGGATAGAACGGATAAACTGTTGTCATACGCACGGGAATATGTTACTATTCCCGGTAATGAAGGTTGCGTGTTGAATTTTCTATGGTGATGAAATCATTCAATTTTCACTTTCCAATCTTCAATTTCCAATTTACAATTGCGAAGCAAACGGAGGTTCCTATCAGTGAGCGCATTCTATAAAAATCTGGCGCTGATACTGTTGTTCGTCGTGGTATCGGTGCTCATCTTCAATCTATTCAATCCCGTCAGCCAGACCGCTGTCCAGATACCCTTCAGCGATGTCATGGACAAGATCTCGACCGGGGAAGTGAACGACGTCACGATCAAAGGCGCGGAAATGCTCGGCAATTACAAGACCGGCAAATCCTTCAAGACCAACCTGCCGGACTATCCCGACCTCGTCAAGGACCTTCGCTCCAAGGGCGTGAAGATCAATGCGGAGCCGGTAAAAGAGTCCGCATGGTACAGCTTCCTCGTGGTCTGGGCGCCGCTCATTCTCATGGCGCTCTGGTTCCTGTTCATCATGCGCAACATGCAGATGGGCGGGAACAAGGCCATGTCGTTCGGCAAGAGCAAGGCCAAGCTCCTGAACGAGAGCTCCAAAAAGGTGACCTTCAGTGAAGTGGCGGGCATGGATGAGGCCAAAGTGGAGGTCCAGGAGATCATCGACATCCTGAAAGATCCCCAGAAGTTTCAGAAACTCGGCGGCAAGATACCGAAGGGTGTGCTGCTCGTCGGCCCCCCGGGCACGGGCAAAACCCTCCTGGCTCGGGCCATCGCCGGCGAGGCGGGCGTACCGTTCCTCTCGATCAGCGGATCTGATTTCGTCGAGATGTTCGTCGGCGTGGGCGCGTCGCGCGTCCGCGATCTCTTCGAGCAGGGCAAGAAGAACGCGCCGTGCATCATCTTTATCGACGAGATCGACGCCGTGGGCAGGCACCGCGGCGCGGGCCTCGGCGGCGGTCATGACGAGCGCGAACAGACCCTGAACCAGCTCCTCGTGGAGATGGACGGGTTCGAAAGCAACGAGGGCGTGATCCTCGTGGCAGCCACGAACCGTCCCGATGTGCTCGATCCGGCGCTCCTCAGGCCGGGCAGGTTCGACCGCATGGTTGTGCTCCCGCGGCCAGACTTGAACGGCAGGATCGGTGTGCTTAAGGTGCATACGCAGAAGATCAAGCTCGCGCCGCACGTGGACATCGAGTCCATCGCGCGCGGCACCCCCGGCTTGTCCGGCGCGGAACTGGCGAACCTGGTGAACGAGGCCGCGCTGCTGGCAGGCCGGCTGGGCAAGACGCAGGTCGAGACCGACGATTTTGAGCACGCCAAGGACAAGATCCTGATGGGCCTCGAGCGCAAGTCCATGCTGATCAGCGATGAGGAAAAGAAGAACACGGCCTACCACGAGGCGGGCCATACCATGGTAGCCAGGCTCATCCCCGGGACCGACCCCGTGCACAAGGTCTCGATCATCCCGCGCGGCATGGCCCTCGGCGTCACGCTCCAGCTCCCCACGGCCGACCGGTATTCCTACGACCGTGAGCATCTGCTCAACAACATAGCCATTCTGCTCGGCGGCAGGGCCGCGGAAGAGATCGCGCTCCAGCATATGACCACGGGCGCGGGCAATGACCTCGAGCGCGCCACAACGCTCGCCCGGAAGATGGTCTGCGAGTGGGGAATGAGCGATGCCATGGGGCCGCTGTCCTACGGCAAAAAGGAAGAGGCGATATTCCTGGGCCGCGAGATCGCGCAGCACCGCGACTACAGCGAGAACACGGCCATCGAGATCGACAAGGAAGTAAAGCGTATCGTCATGGACAACTACCACCGGGCCAGGACACTGATTCAGGACCGTGAGTCGCTGCTGCATAACCTGGCAAACGCACTGCTCGAGAAAGAGACCCTCGATGCCGCTGACATCGACGCGATCATCAACGCTCAGCCTGTAGCGGCTTAGGAGGGCAGTATGGAGCCTGTCCTCCGGATCTCCGGCCGTGGGGCGCTTGCAATAACCCTGAACGGTCTCACCTCCGGGCAGACAGCCGTCCTCAATAGTATCGTCCGATCATCTGACAGCGGAGCAGGCTCAAACCCTGCTCCGATCTTTTTTTCTTCACCACACAATAAGACCGCCGGCAACCGACCCTCCGCAATGGTCCTGACCGGCAGCCCCGGACAGCTGAGAAGACTTTTTTCTCTTCTGGCTGCCGACCATCGCATCCCCTCATCTCTTTCACAAAACGGTTACTCTCTGCTTGACAACTACCTGCGCTCGGATTATAAGATTGATTGCAGGGGGAAGGTCCTCGACCTCGGCAGCCGCACACACATCATGGGCATCCTGAACGTGACCCCTGATTCCTTCTCCGATGGCGGGCAGTATGCCGACGCTGAGCTGGCCCTCGCTCATGCCCGTGACATGGCCGCCGCGGGAGCCGACATCATCGATATCGGCGGGGAGTCCACCCGGCCCGGGGCGGCGCCCCTGCCCCGGGAGGAAGAGCTCCGCAGGATCATCCCGCTCATCGAGCGCCTTTCAGCCGAGCTTGCGGTCCCGATATCGGTCGATACCTATAAGTCATCGGTGGCGAAAATAGCGATCGAGGCCGGCGCGGGGATCGTGAACGACATCAGCGGGCTCCGGTTCTCGCCCGACATGGCGAACGTGGTGGCTGATTCCGGCGTTGCCGTGGTCATCATGCACATCAAAGGAACGCCGCGCGATATGCAGCAGGACCCCGTGTATGACGATGTCGTCGGCGAGGTCATGGCCTATCTGGAGGAAGGGATCGAGATCGCCTTGAAGGCAGGCGTGGACCGCGAGAAGATACTCATCGACCCGGGCATCGGTTTCGGCAAGACGCTCGAGCACAATCTCGTTATCCTGAACAGGCTGGAGGAATTTCGCGCCCTCGGCAGGCCGATCCTGCTTGGCCCCTCGCGAAAAAAGTTCATCGGCACGATCCTGGACGTCCCAACGCCCGAGCAGCGCGTTGACGGCACCGCCGCCGCCGTGGCAATCGGGATCGAGCGCGGCGCCCGCGTCGTGCGGGTCCATGACGTGGCGCGTATGGCGCAGGTGGCGAAGGTGACGGATGCAATTCTTAAATCAGTTCAAAGTTCATAGTTCATGGTTCAGAGTTAAGAGTTCAGAAAAAAAGCTTTCAATGTCTGTGTACATCCGGTTTTACACTTTTAACTTTGAACTACGAACACTGAACTGTAATTAAAATCATGACCAACTTCACCGAAATACGCGAGGCCCTGACGCACTATCGCTGGTTCAATGATACGGTGGACATAGCGCTCGTCTACTATATCATTTACCGGCTGCTGCTCATCATAAAGGGCACGCGCGCCTTTCAGATGCTCATCGGCATCGGGCTTATCGTGCTGGTGCTCATCGCCTCTCAGGCCTTTGCGTTCTACACGCTCGACTGGCTCATCCACAGCTTCTGGTCGCAGATCGTGCTCGCCGTCGTGATCCTGTTCCAGCCCGAGATCAGGCGCACCCTCGCCCGGGTCGGCGAGCGCCACCTGTTCCGCTCTCTCTCCGGGGTCGAGGGCTCCAAGTTCATTGAAGAAACGGTCAAAGCGGCCGTCAACATGGCCAACAAACGGATCGGCGCACTCATCGTTCTTGAACGCGACACGGACCTTACGACCATCGTGGAGATGGGCATTGAGCTGGATGCCAAGGTCACGAAGGAGATTCTCATCAGCATCTTTCTCCCCTATTCGCCGATCCATGACGGGGCCGCGATCATCCGGAGCGGCAGGCTCATCGCGGCAGGGTGCTTTCTGCCGCTCACGTTGTCTTCGAACCTCTCCAAATCGCTCGGCACGCGCCACCGCGCGGCCGTCGGCCTCACCGAGGAAAGCGATGCCGTCGTGGTGGTCGTGTCCGAGGAGACCGGGGAGATCTCAATGGTCGTGAACGGTGTGATCGAGAACAACGCGGATGCTCCCGCGCTCAGGAAGACGCTGTCCGATATTTTTGTCAGGAAAAAGGGCCGGTGACCGTACCATGAATATCCAAACCATTCTGTTCGATAATTGGGGCATCAAGCTGGTATCACTCGGGCTCTCGCTCACGCTCTGGTTCTATGTGACCTCAAAGGGTAAAACCGAGATGACGATCACGGTGCCGCTCGAACTGCGGAATATTCCCCAGGACATGGCAGTGGTCGGCAATGTCGCGGGGTCCCTGGAAGTACGCATTCAGGGTCAGGAACGTATTCTCAGAGACACCACGGTCGCGGAAAAAATGGTCGGTGTCATCGATCTGTCCATGACAAAGGTCGGTGAAAATACCGTGCACATCTCTCCTGACGATATCAAGCGTCCGGCGGAAGTAACCGTGACGCATATGTCGCTGTCTGAGATCACGGTGAAGCTCGAGCCGCTGGTCCGGAAGATATTTCGATTGAAACCAATCCTGCACGGAGCTCCCGCAGCCGGACACCGCATCGTGAAGATCATCGTCACGCCGTCGAAGATCACGGTCGAAGGGCCGGAGAGCCTGATGACGGCATTGAGCCGGCTCCAGACCATGCCGATCGACATCAACGATGCAAAAGAGACCATGACCGTGGAGCCCAAGATCGACTACCAGGGCCAACCGGTAAAGCTCCTTGAAAAGAACATCATGGTACAGATAATCATTGAGAGGGTGAACAGATGAGAAAGCTTTTCGGGACTGACGGCGTGCGGGGCGTGGCAAACCAGGACCCCATGACCTCGGAGATGGCGATGCGCATCGGCAGGGCGGCGGCGCACGTGTTCCGCGATTCGGCCCGCAGGCATCGCATCGTGATCGGCAAGGATACGAGGCTCTCGGGCTACATGATCGAGAGCGGCCTTACCGCCGGGCTGTGCTCCATGGGCATGGACGTGCTGCTGGTCGGCCCCGTGCCGACGCCGGGCATCGCGTTCCTTACGCGCAGCCTCAGGGCGGACGCCGGCGTCGTGGTCTCGGCGTCGCACAATCCCTATGAGGACAACGGCATTAAGTTCTTCGGCAGGGACGGGTTCAAACTCCCGGACGAGGTCGAGAAGAAGATGGAGGATCTGATCTTCTCCGGCGCCATAGACTCCGTCCGTCCCACAGCCAGCGAGATCGGCAAGGCCTTCCGGATCGACGACGCCATCGGCAGATACAACGAGTTCGTGAAATCGTCCATCCCGCGCGGCATGGACCTCTCAGGCCTGCGCGTGGTCGTGGACTCCGCCAACGGCGCGGCATACAAGATCGGGCCGCGCATCCTGATGGAACTCGGCGCCGATGTCATCTCGCTCTACGACCAGCCAAGCGGCACGAATATAAACGAAGGCTGCGGCTCGCTCCACCCCGAGATCATCAGCCGCGCTGTTGTCGCGAACAAGGCGCAGATCGGGATCGCCTTTGACGGCGACGCGGACCGGGTGATCCTGTGCGATGAGAACGGCGTTCTGGTGGACGGCGACGCGGTCATGGCCATCTGCGCGCTCCAGATGATGAAACACGGCAGGCTCAAGCACAACACGCTCGTGGCCACGGTCATGAGCAATCTCGGATTGGAACTGGCGATGCAGCAGGCGGGAGGCAAGCTCGTGCGGGCCGCCGTCGGCGACCGGTATGTCATGGAAAAAATGGCCGAGGGGGGCTTTAACCTCGGAGGAGAACAGTCGGGGCACATCATCTTCCTGGACCACAATACCACGGGCGACGGGATCATCTCCGCGCTCCAGATCCTCACGATCATGAAGCAGACCGATAAACCGCTGTCGGAACTGGCGACCTGCATGAAGACCTATCCCCAGATACTCGTGAACGTGAAAGTAAAGGAGCGGAGAGATCTCGATTCGATCCCCGAGATCGCGAAGCGGATGTCCGAGATCGAGAAGAAGCTTGATGGCACTGGCCGCCTGCTCGTGCGCTACTCCGGCACCGAACCCAAGGTGCGCGTGATGATCGAGGGCGAGGACCAGAACGAGATCAAGGCACTTGCCGGGGACCTTGCGGGGCTTATCGAAAAGAAGCTGGGATAAAGAACGTAAACCGGAGGCATCCGGCACCGAACGTTTTTATCAACTCTCTTTTAAAAGACCATCATTCACCGCATATTTTAGAGAACCATATCCCCGATAAGAGATCTCGGGGATGACTGATAAAACAATTCGAAGATATTGTCATTCCCGAAGGTTTAAAAGCTTGCCCCAGCATGACTTAAGCCGGGGGGAATCTGGTTTGAGAGAATTCACAAAATATTGTGCCGGGTTCCGTCAAGTGCATACCTCACACAGCATAATTCGCGTGGTCATCCTGGCGCTCATCCTTGCCCTGCCGGGATGCGCATACACAAAACTGATGACCACCCGGTTCGAGAACCCAACCTTCACCTATACGGGATTCGCAGTGGTCGAGTCCTCGCAAGGCAGGGTGATCGTGATCTTCCTGTTCTCCGCGCATAACCCGAATGAAGCAGGATTGAAGAACGTAACCTGCTCGTTTGAGCTATTTGTGGAAGGGACTAAGTTTATGACGGGTAATGATGTTCCCCTGGCGCTTGACCCGAACGGTGACACCGAGATCAAGGTCCCTGCAACGATCGCGTATGCGGACCTTTACCCCGTTCTGGGGTCTGTCCTGCGGCGGATTTTATCAGGCCAGAAAACAATACCCATCACGGTCGACGCCGTCTTTTCCGGTAAACCCGCGCTGTATAACGAAGCGGGAGAAGAAACGCCGGTTTTCTTCGAGAGAAGATTGATCAAAACCGTCGACATTCCCTTGCAACAAGAGAGAAGGAACAAGGAATAGTAAAGAAGGCCGAACCAGAAGGGCGTCTCTCGCAGAGCACACCCCCGACTAATTCATTCGAGGGCAGGCTCCGGACACAGAGTTAAATCAGGACCTTTAAGTCTTGGTTTTAATCCAGAACATTTTATATTTTCTCTGCGTCTCCGCGTCTCGGCGGTGATATTAAAATCGCTTGCAATCAGCTCTCTTTTCAGATAAATTTATCGTCAGAGGAGAATACCATGAAGATAGATATTGAGAAGGAAGAAGACGGGCGCTGGATTGCCGAAGTTTCCGATCTCCCCGGCGTCTTAGCGTATGGAACGACACGTGACGATGCCATCGCCAAGGTTGAGGCGCTTGCGCTGCGAGTGATTGCGGAGATGGCCTGACTGCGTATTTGCCTTTCACGAGGGTGTAGAAGTCGGTCCCCGCATGTTTGCTCGTATTGCAAAGAAAACGGGCCTCAGTCCGAACGATCTATAGAATCAGCGAGTCATGAATATCCAATCGGCTGCTGACCTTCGCACTTCCTATGCAAAAACCCATCATCCCCCTCACTCTGGCATACATCACCGGCCTCCTGCTCGGGCACGGGTTCCTCTACTTTCCCTATTCGATCGGCTGCCTGCTCATTGTCGGCATCCTGATATCAGGCATCCTTATCTGGCTGGATAAACTGAACCTCCGCCGTACCGTGCTTATCATGCTCCCCTGCTTTATCGGTATGACTGCATATCTGTACTCAGCGGCATGGTTTCCCTCTGATCATTACACCCGCCACATTAAGCCTGATAAAGAGAACCGCGAGGTCATCGGTAAGATCACATCACCGCTTGATCGCGACCCGGACAGGACCGGCTTCGTCGTGGATGTTCAGGATATCGACGGAACACGCGTTTCGGGAAAGGTCCGTGTCAGCGTGCGCGAAGAAGTCTCATCAGTTGGATATGGAGATGTCATACGCGTCACCGGCAAACTGTATGAGCCGGGGGGATACAATAATCCCGGAGGTTTTGACTACCCTGCATACCTTGCCCGGAGCAACATCTATTACATTGTCAACGTAAAGAGCGCGGATGCGATCGATATCCTCAGCCGAGGCTCCGGTATCTTTCGGAAAATCCAGGACTGGCGGGAACGGATACGCCAGGCCTTTCTGGAGTCCACCACGGGCGACGGCTCGGCCATTCTTCAGGCCATGGTTCTCGGGGAGGAAGGCCGGCTCACCGACGAGCTGCGAGACCGGTTCATGGCAGCCGGCGTCACGCATATTATCTCCATTTCCGGCTCTCACCTTGGCATGGTAGCGGTCCTTTGCTTCGCCCTGATCAGGGGACTGCTGTTCATGATGCCGGAACGGTTCTATCACCGTTTGACCCTGTACACGGACCCGAAAATTATCGCGGCATGGCTCACCCTCCCGCTCGTGGTCTTCTATACGCTGCTTGCGGGAGGGCAGATGGCGACCGTCCGATCGCTCATCATGATCTCCGCGGGACTCTTCGCGATCATCCTTGACCGCGAGAATGCGCTCATGCACGCACTCGCTCTTGCCGCGCTCTTCATTCTCATCGCAAGCCCGCAGGCGATCTTCGACATCTCGTTCCAGCTTTCGTTCATCGCGGTCCTGGTCATCGGATACGTCGTCTCGCTCTGGAATGAGCTGCAGTTCAAGGCAGAGACCCGTTACCGGAAGATCAGGAACAGCGCCCTGCTCCTCATCATCATATCCCTTTCCACAAGTCTCGCGACCGGACCGCTTGTCGCGTTCTACTTCAACCAGATTTCCTTCGCCGGCATCGTCTCGAACCTCATCATTGTTCCCTTCGCGGGCATGGTGGTCGTTCCGCTCGGACTGCTTTCAGGGATTGTCTCTCTCTTCACCCACCACCTGCCGCTGGGTTGGCTGAACCAGCTCGTATCGGATCTCTTCATCAGCGCGGTCTCATTTTTTCCCCGTCTCCCCTTCGCTGAATTTCATCCCCCGGCGCCCTCACTTTTATGGCTGATGCTTTATGCCGTTTTTCTTATCTCGCTGTTCATGCACACCCGGGCGCGTCTGCTCTTCCAGTTCAAGCCGTTCGAATCATCATCACGGGTCTCAAGGCTGCCGGTCATCGGCATGGCTTTCGCGGGCGTATGTTTGCTTCTTTTGTTTGTCCTTTCCTTCATACCCGAAAAACGCATGCTGGTCAGCTTTCCCGACGTGGGCCAGGGAGACTGCGCGCTCATCGAGCTCCCCGGCGGACAGACCATCCTGATCGATGGCGGCGGCACCCGTGACAACCGCTTTTCTATCGGGCGGCGCGTCCTTGCCCCCTGGCTCTGGAACAAGGGTATCCGCAGGCTGGACCTCGTGGTCCTGTCTCACCCCCATCCGGACCATATGAACGGGCTTATCGCGATCTTGAATAAATTCGAGGTCACTACGGTATGGGAAAGCGGACTGGATGCGGGCCTGCCGGGATACGGTGAGCTCCGCGCAGTGATGCAGGACAGAAAGATACGACCTCGCCTTGTGTCCGCTGACGATCCACCGGCGATGCTCGGCAAAACGATGGTCTCCGTGCTCCATCCGCGCAGGGGATTCGACCCCCATGACCGGCAGGCATATGCCGCGGAGAACAATCGCTCGCTTGTCGTGCAGATCAAGTCTGAGGACGGGACCCTCTTGTTCACCGGTGATATTGGGATCGAAGCGGAACAAGACATCCTGAAAAATATGCGGGGAATAAAAACCGACCTTATCAAGGTCCCGCACCATGGAAGCAAAAGCTCGAGCAGCGAAGACTTTCTATCACAAACGAGTCCCGAAATAGCGGTCGTGACCGTTGGCAGGGGGAACCCGTATCGTCATCCCTCCGATGAGGTCGTTGCACGGTATGAGAAGATCGGGGCCCGGATCTGCAGGACGGATATTGACGGCGCAGTGACAATCGGGGTGAATAAGGGGAAGTACGCCATACAGCGATGGAATGGTCTGATACTGCAGCGGATCGCGCTCTCCAACTGCGCGGCCTGGGGCGAACAGGAACAGGTAAACTGGAGCAGACTCCGGATCAGGGCAACGGAGCTTTGATGGGGTAGACCTTCAGGAAACCCAGAAATTCCTTGGCCGTGTGGGTGCAATAATTGCGTTTGGGTGAGATGATGCTGAAGTTCCGGTGGAACTTGACGTCCTTAAAGGTCATGGCCCTCAGGATTCCGTGTTTGATCGCCTGGCGTGCGGCCCAGGCCGAAACGATCGAGACACCGACGCCTTCCTCCACGGCACTCTTGATCGATTCGGTGCTGCCGAGCACAAGCGATATCTTGAGGTCGGCCAGCTTGATACCGTGATCTTCAAGGTGCTTCAGGATGATCTGGCGGGTGCCCGACCCCTCTTCACGCATGATGAGAGGCTCCTTGATCAAGTCCATGGCCGATATATTGCGGCGCTCGGCCCAGGGATGCGCCGGAGACACGATCAGCACCAGTTCGTCCGAGAGCAGGATATCGACGGCAAAGCGTTGTTTGCTCACATCCCCTTCCACCAGGGCAATATCGATCTCGCCGGCATTCAGTTTCTCGGTGATGGTCTTGGTGTTGCTCACCAGAAGCGAGATGTTGACCCGGGGGACCTTTTTCTTGAATGCTGAAATGATCGTGGGAAGGAGGTAATTGCCGATGGTCGAGCTGGCGCCGATGGAGAGGGATCCCTTGATCGATCCGGTGATCTCACTGATGTTCTTCTGCGCCTCGGCATAGAGCGCGAGAATCTCTTTTGCCCGTTTATACAGGATTTCCCCGGCCGGTGTCAGGTTAATGGAGTTACCGGACCGATCGAACAGACGGGTCTCGTAGAGTTCCTCCATGGCCTGCACCTGAAGGCTCACCGCGGGCTGGGTAAGGTGAATGAGCTCCGATGCCTTGGAAAAGCTTTTCGTATCTGCGACCGCGCAGAACACTCTTAGTTTATGATCTTCCATAGTAAGTTAATACAATCAAAGAAGTATTTGTGAGGATCGGCATGAAAACAATCATACCTCTTTTATTCCATGTCTATTTATAATTCAAAGCTCTGTTCTTGTCAAGGTGTTTGTCATGAGCATTCCGCGATTTGGCGGCATCGTACGTTGAAAAAGTGTAAAATTTACTTGACATTTCCCTGTTTACAGTTAAAATGCACGGGTTTCGTACTATTAAACTGGAGGTGAATGTATCATGGCAGAAATGAGTAAAACCGCTAAAGCGGCTACAAAAAAAGCAATTGTGAACCTAAACGTGCCCCAGTGTTGCGCCAAGCCCATGCAGGCGGCAAAAATGATGTCCACGAGCGGCAAGGTCCGCGGCATGATGTGGTTCTGCGATAAATGTTTTAAAGAAAAGGCCCTCTAAGCCGGTTCTTCAGTTATCGTTTCTTTGCAAGGCGGTGAGCATTTCACCGCCTTTTTTTATTTTCGCACATTATATATATGCATCTCAAGGCGGCGATGCACCCGCCGGCAGACTGTCAGAATATCCCTCCCCCGCGAAAATGCGAGTTATCAGTTGCAAAAAATACCCGATTATGATAAGTTAGCTCCGCAAAACCGGCTTTGCATCACTCAAACAACTGCATGCTTTTCCTTTCACCCTATCTCAAAAGGAGCGTTACGAAAAACCTATGGCACTCTTCCCTAAAACAATAGACTTCTTTGTGCAATTCGACCGGGCGCTCGAGAACCTTTCGAAAGCGGCAAATGTGCTTGTCGACATGTTGAACAATTTTGACACCTTCGAGAAAAAAGCAAAGGCGATGTACGAATTTGAGCAGGAAGGCGACATGCTCACCCACGACATCATGAAGGACCTGAACAAGACCTTCCTCACCCCCATCGACCGTGAGGACATCCATGCGCTCGCATCCCGGATCGACGACGTCCTCGACCTGATCTGGGCGGCCGTGGACAGGATGGTGGTATACAAGATCGAGAAACCAACACCCGAGGTGATCTCCATTGCCGAGGACCTGCAGATGACGGCGGACGTTCTGATCAAGGCCCTCCGGGAACTCCGGGCGAAGCAATATTCCCGCGTCCAGGAACACTGCATCGAGGTCAACCGGCTCGAAAACCGGATCGACCGCAAGTATCGCGACGCGCTCGGCAAACTCGTGAACAGTGATAACGACCCGGTGTTCATTATCAAATGGAAGGACATCTACCAGATTCTGGAAGACGCCTCGGACCGCGCGGAAGATATCGCCAATATTCTTGAAACCATAGTGCTCAAATATGCCTGATGTGCTGATCCTCATCATCGTCCTTGCCGTGCTCTTCGATGTAGCGAACGGCTGGCACGACTGCGCGAACGCCATCGCCACCGTGGTATCAACGAAGGTCCTTTCACCCATGTCGGCGGTGATCCTTGCGGCGACCATGAACATCGCCGGCGCCTTTCTCACCACCGCCGTGGCCAAGACCATCGGCTCGGGCATTGTGGATCCCATAGCGATCACGAACGCGGTCCTGATCTCGGCGCTGCTTTCCGCCATCCTCTGGAACCTCATCACGATCCTCATGGGCCTGCCGGTCAGCTCTTCACACGCGCTCGTCGGCGGGCTCATCGGAGCAGCCGTGTCTCATGGCGGCGCAACGCTTCTGAATATCGGCGGTATTATGAAGATCCTCCTGTCGCTCCTCATCTCCCCCGTGTTCGGCATCGTTTGTGGATATCTGTTCATGAAAATGATCCTGCATTTCTTCGGTCAGCTCTCACCCGGAGTCATCGGCAGGTATTTCGGCAGGCTCCAGATCGTCTCCTCGTCCTTTATGGCCTTCGGACACGGCTCCAACGACGCACAGAAGTCCATGGGCATCATCACCATGGCGCTCCTGGCCTCGGGCAAGATCCAGACACTCGAGGTGCCGACCTGGGTCGTCTTCACCTGCGCTGTTGCCATGGGATTCGGCACCCTCTTCGGCGGATGGAAGATCATCAAGACCCTTGGCCATAACATGCTGAAGCTTGAACCCATTCACGGCTTCGCCGCCGAGACCTCATCGGCCGGCATCATCATGGCGGCAAGCTTTTTCGGTCTTCCCGTAAGCACCACCCACGTAGTCTCAACCGCGATCCTCGGTGTAGGCGCGACCAAGCGGCTCTCGGCGGTCCGCTGGGGGATTGCCGGTAAGATAGTGATGGCATGGGTGCTTACCCTTCCGCTGTGCATTGCCATGGCGTGGATCATCCAAACACTTCTGACGTATTACCATATCGTTTAGCTTGTTTCCCGCACGGTTCTTCCCTCAAAGCCCGTCAAGTCACTCAATGATCAAATGCTTCCAACATGGGTGGAATAAACCGGCTTCGTTGACGTTGATCGGGGCTGATTGAATATTGCCGGGTTGTCCGTGTTGGGATTCGTGACAGTGTCGGAGATTTTTCTGATTCAGGCTGGCGATCAAGAAATCGCGGAATCTATTGGATACGACGGATGCCTGCAGGTGACTAAAAATTGTTAATCATCAATCTGGATATTTTTCGGGAATCAACTCCCCGGTACTTCCCCGCCTTCAACGCTTCGACTAAATTCTCACCGGTCACCACATCATCAAACTCGGTAAAGCACGAGCCGACCTCCCAGGGAATATGAGCGTCCGAGCCGCCGGTAAAGGGAAGTTTCAGCGCCGCAGCCGCCTTGATCGCCTTCACGTTAAACGCGTGCATATTGCAGCCGTTGTATCCTTCGAGCGCGCAGATGCCCGGTATATTTCGCACCAGATCGCCGATGCTGTTTACCGAACGATAGGGGTGAGAAGGGATCGCCACGCCGCCTGCCTGATGAATAACCCGTACGACCTCGTTAACCGACGAGTATTTTATCGACAGCGGGTCCGTATCGACGCCGAAAATGAGGCAATGCCCCTCTGCTGTTGAGAACTCCACTCCCCGAAAGATCACGATGCTGCTCTTGTACTTTTCCTTCAGGACCTCGACGAACTCCGACGCTCCGTAGTAATAGTGCTCCGTAAAAGCGATGCCGTGGAGGCCAAGTTCAATGGCACGAAGGATCGCTTCCTCAGGGTCGGCATCGTTGTCGCCGCTGTATTTTGTATGGACGTGAAGATCGATCTTGAATTTCATAGTGCGGCCTCCTGCCGCAACCAACCGGTACGTCATCCCCGAATGGTCGTATCGGGGATCCGGTGTTTATATAAATAACCATATTCCCGATAGAGTCGCTCGGGAATGACAGATCGCGAGGAATGTTCGCATTTTCCCTTCATGCAAACATTCGCGCGAATAGGCCACGTGCCACGGACAAATACCTTAATCGTTGCCCTTACCTTCATTCTTGCAACTCCCTCCGCAGGTGCACGCAAAGCTCCCGGTCCTTGCCTTCTCGAAAGCCTCTTTCCCTTCCCGGAAGCAGAGGCCGCCGATTACCAGCGCACCGATCGAATCGAGCCCGCCGATATTCGTGAGTTTGTATCCTGCGCTCGCAACAAGCAACACCACCGAAAGCTGCAAACATGCCCTCGTGCAGGCGGCATCGGCCAGAATGGCCTGCGAGCTCAGTTTTGTCCCGACTGCCACCTTGGCGCGGATGAGCGCCCACATGGAGACTATGGATACAAGCGAGATGACGATACCCCAGAACGCGCTCTCCGGCTTGTGCCCGCGAACGAGGTCACCGATGGCCGTAATCACCAGTCCCAGGGTGAGGACGTAGAAAGCCGTGCCCGTGATCCTGAGCGCCCTTTGCTCGAATCGGTCAAGATGTTCCCCGCCGTTCTGCCTGACCCTGCGGATCATGTGCCAGATGCCGATACCCGATACCACCTCCACGAAAGAATCGAGCCCGAATCCGAAGAGTGACATACTCTCGTCTTCCAGGCCAAAGTAGATCGAGATCAATCCCTCAGCAAGGTTGTAGAAGATCGTGATAAGCGCCAGTGTTGACGCCCAGACATAAAGCTTGTTCTTGTTCGGAACAAAACCCAGGGAACGTGTTGCCATGGCGTAGTGTACCATTTTTACGTGACGGGAGAAAGTAGAATCGTGGTGGTTTCATGGAATGAACACTATTGGTGAAGACAGGCCGGATCACCGGCGAGTGAGAACAGTATCGAACCCTCATATCGGAAAGGCGTGCCTGTCGATCGCGTCAAAGCCGAAGTTGAAATATTCAAATACATCTATCGCGAATGATCGTCTTGCCGAATCATAGTCTTGAAAATCAAACCCATATGCCATCAAAGCACCTCACCAACGGATTCCGTGACCGGCAAACAATTTTTTGTTTTGCGGGTATGAAGGAGATGGTATCCGCGTCTCATCCTTCAATCGTTCGACGGTGCGCACGACGAAGAACGGAGTATCTTTCCGACCCCTGCTCCCCCTTCATCAGTTTCCTGATGAGGACCGTTGCATCCCGCCCAGGTTCGCGGCGATCTCCGCGCCTGCAAGGAACACAACACACGAGAAATAGGTCCAGATGATCACAACGAACAGCGACTTGAAAGAACCGAACGCGAACCCGTATCCCGGATTGTACAGGAGAAAGAGGTGAAAGACCGGCCGCATGGCGTACCAGAAGAGAGACGCCGCGACGGCGCCGACCACGAGGTGGATGATGCGGCGGCCATCCGAAAACACCCGATACAGCAGAAAGACCGCCGTGGTGATGAGCAGAAAGGGAAGCGCGCGCTCCACATATCCCAGGAGATGCAGATGGCTCTTTTGTTCGATCACGGCAAGGACAATTTCAGCCACCGCGATCGCGGTCAGTCCCGTCAGGAAGATAATGCCGATGGTGATATCGAGCAGTTTCTTCACGAGAAACGTACGGATCTGTTTTTTCCGGAACACAATCCCCAGTGACTTTCGCATGTCACCCACGAGCGATGTCATTCTCCAGAGCAGCACCAGCATATTCAGCAGTCCGATCGCGCCCCGGTGCGATGCGATAGACTGCACTTCGAGCAAAATATCCTGGCTGTAGGCGGGAATTAACTGGAGCAGCAGTTCCTGCGTCCTGGCCATGGCCTCGCTGGACGAACCGATCACAGCGCCCAGAAGAAGGGTGAGTAATAAAAGCACGGGGATAAGCGCGAGGGTCGCAGAAAAGGCAAGTGACGACGCTGCGGACAGATCGTTGTTGTTCCGGAAGGTTGAGAAGGCCTCGGCTATAACGGCCTGCACGTTTTTCAATAGCTCCAATACCATCATCGACGGGGTCCCCTGACGAACCAAACTCTCACGCGTCGGGCAGTTACCTGTTGCGCTCGATTGCAGGTCATTATAGATGGTTGTCCGGAAAATATCAAGGCGTGTATCAGATTTTACGGGTGTCTGATTGAAAACGGTTGTTGAAAATGTCTAGAAGGAGGATTACACCACGGAAGTTGTTTTCGTGCAGCGATTTCACGAGGAAGTGCCTGATGCTGAAAAAGGTTGAGAGCGGGGACATGCCCCGCTCTCATTCCCTCTTTTATTTTCCCTTCGAAAGCAATTCATCGATCGCGGTCTTAAAATTGGTAAACGGTCCCGCTCCCACTATTTTCTTTGTCGCCTTTACCTTGCCGTCAGCCTGGATATAGCCAAGAAGAAACGCCGGTGTACCCGTAAGCCCGGCCTTCGATTGACCTTCAGCCATGCGCTTTTTGATATCATCAACGTACTTCCCTCCATCAAAACACGCTTTGAACGCGGCCATATCCAACCCCAACTCCTCGGCTAATTTCACGATATTGTCCTTCTCCAAATAGGTCGGATTATTGGTCGGGTTGTCAAACATTTTGTGGCTCAATTCCCAGAACTTACCCTGGTCTCCGGCGCATAAGCCCGCCTCCGAAGCCTTCATTGCATTTTTATGCATATCCAGGGGGAAATCCATAAACACGTGCTTCAGCTTTCCGGTGTCAACATATTCCTTATATATCTGCGGCTCCGTCTCACGGACGTGTCTTCCACAGAATGGTCATTGATAATCTGTATATTCGAGCAATGCGAGCTTTGCGTTCTTATCCCCCCTCATGGGTGCGCCCTTGATGTTGATCATTGCTTCTTTGAATTCACCGCCGCCACCCCCGCCAGCCGGCGCCTGTTTAATACCCTGAACGAGTTTCTTGAGCTCTTGAATATCCTGCTTGAGCGACTGGATCTCCTTTGTCAGGATCTGGTATTCCAAATTCGCCTGTGCAAATACCGGTTGAACGCCGAGAAAAAGCGTCATGCTCAGAACCAAACAGCCTAGATATTTCTTCATTACTCTTTCCTCCCTTTCTTATTGATAGATACATCACTGAATTCAGAATGCAGCAGAACTATACCATATCACTATCACCTTGTCAAAAAAAAACGAGGACTGTTCATGCCACGGTTTTCCCGCCAGACCCATAGAGCCAAATCATTGCACCATCCCGTTTATCACGTTTACTCACAACCTGCGAGCGCCTTGCTTGCCGTAGTATCAAGATATATTTCTTCTCCCTGTCGTTACTGAAAATGTTTACGAGGACGCCTTTTTATTACATCCATCGGGTAATGAAAGGCCAAGTGCGATAGAAAGCTTTTTGACTTCATCGAACGAGCATCGGTCTGCGGATTCCAGCAGCGCCAGATGTTCCGGATCAACACCCGCCTTCCGTGCCGCCGCTTCATTCGAAAGCCCCTGTTCTGCGATCGCAGTAATGATCTGCACCGTCTTCGGGCAAATCGTGCATTGGTCCTGGTAGCGTTTGAGGAACTCAGGGTCGGCGCACTTATCCCTGAGATATCTCCTGAAGGTCTTCATGACGGTATTTCTCCAGATCGTTGCGGCCCACACGGCCCAGGAACATCTCGCGGTATCGCCGCGTTTCCTGAATGTATGCAACAGGGACTTTGCTCGAATTTTTCCGGAGCGCGCGGTACACAATGATATAGGTCTCGAAACAGAAAAAATAGAGCAATCGCATGGGGTCGCCGGAGAGGCTGACCCGTAATTCGTGGATGCCGTCTTCCAGGAGGTCCGCATAGGGCCGGGGCAGTGTGGGACCCATCTCCTCCAGCAGTTCGAGGAAGTGCAGAACCTTTACCTGATGCTCGGAACTGCATGAATCAAGAAACTCCGAGACCGGGCAGGGCTTCATAAAGGGATCGCAAAAAAGAACGCTCCATTTTTTGGTCATGAGGACCCCTCTCCTCCCTTGCCGCACAGATCCCTGAGCGCACCGGAACAATTGAGTCGTTTCACTGCACTTGGTATCCAAACCCGGACTTGTTATCCTGTTGAGCCATCGGCACCCAGCTGACTATTTCTTCTCTTTGTCCCTGGACACCACTTCCGTCAGCGCGTCCTTGATCGCTCCCGGCGCGCTCATGATGGACATGAAGCTGTTGTTGCCCATCATGCTGAGGTCCGGGAAACTGATGGCAATGCGGAACCGGGCGAAGAGATGGTACACCTTGTTCCCCGACACCAGTATCTCATACGGAAGGTGGGCCGTCGACTTGACATCGCCGAAGTCGATGTAGTCCATGATGTATTTGTCCGCGCCTTTTCCCTTGGACATGGCGACGCCGTAGACCGCCTCTTCCTTGCCCGGTATGTCAACGCAGTACACCCTGGTCACTCCCGCCTTGCCCGCAGCGAGGCCGGCTTCGACCGCGCTCTTGGCCTCATGATAGGTCTTATACTCAGCCAGTTCGTGCTTGCCGAGGCTGTCGAACTTCTCCATGCCGAAGGTGTAGTTGTATTTCCGCAGTTGTTTTTCCGTAAGCCCCTTCTCTGAACCGAATTCCCTTTGCTTGCCCAGGGCCGCCTCCAGCTTTGCCTTCACGTCCTCCAGGTTCCCCTTCATCCGATAGGCCGCCGCCCAATAAGGAGGATTGGTAAAGGACACCTGGACCTTGTCCTTCACTTGGGTGACTGCCACGCGCTCGATAGCCCCGTATCCGCCGAAATCGCTTTTTGACGCGTTGGCCTTCAAGGAGTCGCTGGTCACAATGATCACCGTGGCATTGGGATAGGGGGAGTAGGTGCCGACCACTTCGAATCCCTGTGCCAGCAAGGCCGTCTTGGCATCAACAACCACCTGTGCCGGGTCAGCCTTCTGGGGTTCCGCGCCGAGGACGAAAGGCTTCAGCCCCTCTGCCTGTGCCAGGGATATGTTCATGATGAGTGCCGCACTTACCGCCGCCAAACCGATTACCGTACGCAGTTTCATAGTTTCCTCCTTTTTATGGTGGACCCCTCCGGGTCAGGTTCGAAATGTCATGATATCATAGCGGATCCGTCCCGTCACTCGCATGGACGGATGTATCGCTCGTGTCTGTATGGGTTTAAAATAGTACAGAGTCCAGTGTGAAACTTAAAAAATCGGCAACAGATGCAGAAAGTCGTAACTGCTCATGCACCGAATATCATGAGAATATCACAGAACGGAGTGAAATGAAAGATTATCTATGGTTTTGTTCATGGAGGGCGTTTTTCTCTGTGGCGTGGGAAACCATATGCAGTAAGGCGCAGTCAAAAGAAAAGGAACTGCCCCGCAGCAGCGGGATAACTCCTGAATTTGATTGGCGTCCCCAGCGGGATTTGAACCCGCGTTATCGCCGTGAAAGTCAAAAAATCTGAAAACACCAGACCGTTGATGTTGTTCGGGTTTCCCGTTTTGCTTTACAAATTGGCGCGTTATCGGCATTCCAAAAATTATATCCATTACGATAATTGTGTCCATTTCGGAAAATTTTAGCACATTTTTATCACAGTCAAACTGCACTTGATCCTTAATGATTAACATCGCATCGAGGTGTATCCTCTTCTCCGCTTGACAATGAATATGAATAATAATAGACTCCATCATGAAGTCCGTAGGAGTTGCACAATTCGGAAATTGCATAGTTCATATTGAAATTTTAAAAAAATTTCAGGCTAATTTGTCACGAGTCGAGAAGTGACCCCAATGACCTCTTTAGTTCGGTGCATGGTAGGGTAGAATTTTTTTACTATAAATCGCTGGATTTTGCTATTCTCGCACCGTGGCAAGTTCGGCATAGTAAAGCGGGACAATCCTACAGAAAAGGATGTTCTTATCATCATCTCATCTAAGACAACAACCTTATTCCCAAAGGGAGGATCGATGAGTCAACAAAACGGCAGGAAATGGAAGAATCTGATTACCTTCGTTGCGATTGTATGCGTCACCGGGTGCGCCCCAAGCGCATACCTAACCGTCAGCTCGGTGCCCAACCCCGTGCTTCTGGCAGGCCCGAGTCATATCGAAACGTACCGCAATGACGTTGATGTGGAAGTGCTATATTCGCATACGGAAACATGGACCGACTACGGTTATGGCGTATCTGCTCAGCAAACGACAACTAGAATAGAAGGCCCAAACAAGGCTTCTGCTGCGGTTTTCAGAGCCACGCAGGGGAACGATGCGTTGGATGTGCATGTTTCCGGAATGCAAGTCGGTGCTTGGGTTTCTGGCCTTCCTTTCTTTGTGGGTGTCTTAGAAAACTGGATAAATATTAAAGGCGGTGTTGCAGAAACAGGAAAGGATAAGAAATAATGAAAACGCTAATAATTATGATGGCGTCTGTTATTGGACTTATTCTGTTGACCGGATGTACCGGTGCCCGTAACATGGTGAAGGCTGACGGTGCCCGATACGATATTTCCCTGTCGCGTGCAATACGCGACAATAGCGGGCAAGTGATACCCTCAGAAAGACTCGAAACCGTAGGAACATTCCGTCAAACGGCTTACGGCTGGGGAATATTCTGGTCCTTTGTGCCGTTCAATACCATTGACATCTCCAACAGTGTCAACTCGCAGGTTGAAAAAGCAGGCGGCATCGCGATTACTAACCTTGCAGTCGATGTTAATAGCGGCCTTTTGAATTATATCCCAATATTAAATTGGCTGCCTATCTGGCCGGGTTATAATGTTGTAGATTTCACCGGCGATATTGTAAAAATTAAAGCTGATGCCGGAGCTTCACCAGTACAATCCGATGCACCCATAAATTAACCTTCTCGCAGCAAGCTGCGTGGTATCTATAAAGAGGAAGACTATTATCGTTTAAGCAACCTGCGGTTTCTTAAGCTCTTCCCTCTATAATGTGACCCTGTAGCAATCTACAGGAAATTGAATGTTAAAAGGGAATAATAATGAGTCGGCTATTGTTGCCCGTATGTCTCTTAGTGGTGGTCGCATGCGCCCCTTCTTTACCACTTCCGGCATTGACTCCGCCGCAGAGGGGGGGTTCTGTAGAGAGGACTTCTGAGAAAAGAAGCGAATGGCTGCACAGAAACTGTGAAGCAAAAGGAATCAGCATGGTGCGTGGCAAGGACGACCAGTGGTGCGACTATAACGCCCGCTGTGCGGCCGAAAAAGCCGGCGCTAACGTGGCAAGCATTATTTATCGGTATCAGGATGATATTAATAGAATCGTTACGTGGGATTTGATGATGTTTCTATGCAAATGAAAGGACTGCGGTGCGGCGTCGCCGGATTCGGCACCAGGGGGTGCGGGGTCAGCACTTGACAGGGTGTTGAAAAACTAGGACCTCGCAGTAACGCATCCGTTCCGAGCAAACATCCTTGTGTACTTGAACAACACCTATGCGATAAATATTGCTGAACAACTTTCGATAGAGTGAAAGATCGGAGATTGCACTGAGATGGCCCCGGTCTTTGGCCCTTGCCTGGACAGATAACAAGTAGACCATCCTCTTGATGTTCTGTGTCGAGGTCGTCATCAACACTTGTTCCATCCTGCCTAACGTCATAAGGCTGACCGGCGGTTTTTGGGCCGGTCCAGCCGCTGGTTGACAACTTCGCTTTTTCACGATTATTGTTTAAAAAAGGGGGCAATGGAGAACCCCTTTGACCTTTTTTTGACTCTTTCGACTAAACGCAATTGCCGATCTTACTTTGAGCGTCCGGCAGTCTTTTCCTTAATAAGTTCCTTGGGATCAAAACCCGGGCTTTCATTCCAGTATGAATTAATCAATATTCCAACAAATTTGGAAATATTTTCCGTTGCCGCTCGAAGATCTCCGCTGTTATTAAAACCGCTTTTTACTATTTTCCCGATTACTTTATCATCGGCGGCGTCAACGAGTAACAATTCCGTTGTTACATCAACATTAATCTGACCGGTGTTCTGACTCGCTTCAGCATTTAGAGAAGCAGCCTGCAAGTAGTCTCCACGTATCTGGGCATTTATGATTTTACCTTGCTTAAACCCAGTCATGCCTGTTACATGTTTCACTTGATACTCTGTTACGGCTCCTTTAATTATAAGCCCATCTTTTGTGTCTTCCCTTGTGCTACGAGATACTTCCTTGAAAATTATTGTTAGACTTGACGACATGGCAAGAGCTTGAGATATAGTTTCCGAAACATCGCTTATATATCCTAAAGGCTCCCCTTTAGTCCAGTCTTCAATATCAATTATGGTCAACTTTGAGTAGTTGGAGAACCTCACGTCTGGATCCAACCACACGGATGACCAACCATAGTATTTGTTAGTATAAGCCTGTCCATCGACCAGTCCTTCGTAGTCGCCCATATATCCCTTTTTTGGACTTTTCCAATATTTGAATTGCTGTCCCTTTACGGTAATGGTATTTCCGGCGCAGCCAGCGCCTAAAATCGAAAAAGTTAAAATGCACGATAAAATCAATCTATTCATAATTTACTCCTTTCTTATGTTTATATTCTTTTTTCGGGTTAAACGCCTTTCTTGCCTTTAGCTACCGCGAAGCGGTTTAGTTCAACGCTCAGGCTAAGCTGTGGGTACTCAGGAATTACGCCGGGTGAGCCGTCAGCTTCAGCCTTTAGTTAGCCAGCTATCAACGAATTAAGCGTTTATGATCCGAGATTAACTCTCCCCACACCTTCCAATATCTTTATAATCCCATCCAACGTTAATGTCTGGTTTATTTTGCATCGATTGGGATTATTTATTGACATAAGATCCATTCCATCTGAGGCTTTTGCGAGACAATCACCTGCACAGTGGTATTTGCAGAAACAGTTTTCACAATGGGGGATATTATTTATGGTGCGCTTTCTCAAATAAGCCAATTTATTTTCGTAAAATATAAATTCCTTCTCTTCATTATCGTATTTCCCATAGAAAAATACCTCTGAGCGCAAATCATCTTTTGAACAGACTTCATAGCAGGAAGTCACATCACCTTGAGGAGTCACACAAAAACTGTCACCGGAGGCCTTACAGAAAATTGTAGATATAGTATTGATGCGAGCACCTGAATAATAAATAGATATTCCTAACTTCTCTGCAACCTTTTGAGCTTTTCTATATCCTGCAATAAACTCATCAGGTGAAGGAGCCTCTATTCCTGTGTAAAGACATCTTCCACAAGCAAAGGTTGGCTCAAAATGGATATTTTTAGTTTTGCACATAATTCCAAAGAACTCAACGTACTTATCCAAATTAGCCACACTCCTGGCTGTAACAGTAGCTCTAACACCATAAGAGAAGTTCCTATCATTCATCCTCTTGACTGTGTCAATTACTTTTTTATAACTCCCCTTGCCATTAGCTAATGGCCTATGATAATTCTGTATGTCCTCGGTTCCATCAAGAGATAGATTCAAACCGGTAAAATTATCCATAATCCAGTCAAGTCTTTTCGCTGAAATAACGCCATTTGATGCAATACTAAAATTAATTTTTAGGCCCGTTGCCAATGATCTGCTTTTTGTGTATTCAACGCACTTGACCAGTGTCTGCCAAGCAAGGGTTGGTTCGCCTCCTCCATGGAAACCGACACCAATCACTTTTTGATTTTTTGATAATGCATTTTTGATGATTAGGTCAATTGCGGATTTGGCCATCTTAAGAGGAATAGTTGAATTTTCTTTTTCACCGCCGGAGGCATAGCAGTAAATACATCTCAAATTACATTTTCCAGTAAGAAAAAGGGTTACATTTGTGGGAGCAAATGTTTCTTCTGTCCGAGCAGGTAATTTGTCGATTGCTCCGTCAATCAGTCCTAATTCACGAAAAGTTGTCAAGAGCTCTTTTTCTTCCTTGTTTAAAAAGTGCCCATTATTTTCTAAATTAATCTTATATAAAAGATTGACAGCCATGGGTGAAACCATGAAAGCTGTTTGTTTGAGTGGGGCGTAGACAATATACTTATCCTTGTAAGGGATCGAGAATATTTCAGTTGATAAATAATAAGTCATGGTCTTTCATATCCGTACACAGCTTGACATGTTCAAACTGAATGACAAGTACATATCTGGGAGTCACACGTACAAACGGTAACTGTATTGCAGGTACAGACAGTGTCACAGGTACAGAATAGACCTAACAGACCTGCAGTACTGCCGCTATTGATATCGGACGTGTTCACAGTATCTCCAGAAAGAGATGGATCAACCATAGCATAAAGAGAAGCCCCCGACACAGCATCCCAGATAACTACGTTTCCATCCCACCCCTCAAAAAGCATGAACCCCCCTGAAACAATCTTGCTCCCATCAGGACTGAATGCTACTGTTCGGACATCACCCATGTCCCCTGTCAGTGTCAAAAGAAGGCTGCCATTTGTGGCATTCCAAACCATTATAGTATTATCTTGACTGCCAGAAACAATCCTGCTGGCATCATGACTATACGCTACAGAATAGACAACATCAGTATGACCTGATAGTGTCAGGAGAAGACTACCAGTTGTAGCATCAAAGATCTTTATAGTGTCATCTCCACTGCCCGAAACAATCCTGCTTCCATCGGGACTGAATGCTACTGATGCGCTAGAACCTGTTAGTGTCAGGAGAAGACTGCCAGTTGTGGCATTCCATATTTTTAAAGTGCCATCAAGACTGCCCGAAACAATCCTGCTTCCGTCGGGACTGAATGCTACCGACATGACAACAGCAGTATGACCTGTTATTGTCAGGAGAAGATTGCCAGTTGTGGCATTCCAGACTTTTACAGAGTTATCAAGACTGCCCGAAACAATCACGCTTCCATCGGGACTGAATGCTACCGACATGACAACATCAGTATGACCTGTTAGTATCCGAAGAAGATTACCAGTTGTGGCATTCCAGACCTTTATAGTTTTATCTCCACTGCCCGAAACAATCCTGCTTCCATCGGGGCTGAATGCAATTGAGGTGATATATCCAGAATTAGCTATTCGTGTCAGGAGAAGACTACCCGTTGTGGCATCCCAAATTTTTATAGTGTCATCTGCACTGCCCGAAACAATCCTGCTCCCATCAGGACTGAATGCAGTTGAATAGACAAGACTTGCATGTGAAGGATGATACCTCCTTTCGCCTGTAATATTTGTCTCATACTGGAACTGGATATGGTCGCTGCCGCTACCGCTGCCTCCACCGCTGCATCCGCCCAACGTCTGACTTAGCCCAAGTGCTGCAATTAAAGCGCCTCCTGCTTTAATAAATTCTCTTCGATTAAGGGCTTTGCCATTTTTGACGTTGGCAATTGCAAAAATATCTAGGCCTTCATCATTAAACTTTTTTATCTTTACATATTTTAGGCGATGGTTAGGTTTCTTTGACTCAGACATGGTTAGTCCTCCTCTGTTAAGTATGATATGGTTCCCTCCGAAAGGAGGGACGCCCATGAACATGGAGCAACTGACGGAAGTGAAGTGACAGTTGATGGGTTTCGTGGAGCATTTTAGGCATGTGATTGGGCGTTCGGATAGCCCCCCCTTGATAACAGCGGATTTACGATGTTATCTATTTTAGTAATGAACATGTCACACAATTCACAGTATTTTTGTCGAATATATACCTGATTTAATTTAATGTCAACGTCATCAAATAGGTACTTTTAGGGTAGAATTCAACGAATTCATAATGAATTTTTATGAGATTCAATGAGTTACAGCCATACAACGCCTGGAAAATAGTTGTTTGCCATCAGAAATGTCATAAATTTAATATCTGAGGATGCAATAAAACCACGATTATCATTTGGGATTTTTGGTTTCCTTCATGCGAGCGTTGAGTATAGGTATGAGAGCCTCGGACGATTCCGGGGATCTCTTCGGCCTACGTTTAATTAATATTCCTCTGGCAGGAGGACCGTGAAGCCCTCATACTCCGAGAAGCAGAGCCAGAGCGTGACCGTAGCGGAACGGCGAGGGCGGTCTGGTAGACAACATCGAACGGCACAAGATGCTTCTCACCTGCCAGCTTGAACGCGGCCGCAGCCAGGAACAGCGTGTCCCACAGCCGGCCGCCGTAATCCTGCCAGCCAGAAAGCAGCTCCGGCACCTGCACGAGCGCATGAACACCCACAGTGATGCAGACCGGAAAGCGGAAACCCGCCTCTTTCGCCTCTGGCGTATCGCTCACATCGATCAGCTGACCGTCCGCGATAGCCTGCTCACGCGTGTACTAGGATTTCCGTCTTGGCAAGCTGACGATTGAAATCATTGATCCTTGAAAGTGCCTGTTCTCGTTCTCTGTCCAGTCTTGAAAGGAGGGCTTCTTCTTTTGCTATGGCCTGCAGAAGTGATTTTTTTTGGACATACATTCTCCGGATAAAACATCGAAGCGAATACGATGAGAATGTCTGGCGGGGAAAGTTACGAGGTTAATGATGCTGAGTGCAAATCAGGATAACGGCCATGTTTCAATACGCAGACCTTCGATGTGCTCAAAATGTCTCTTGTTGCCGGTAACCAGCACGGCCTTGTGCGCGATTGCCGTCGCGGCTATAAGAGCATCAACTTCTCCCGTGGGTTTGCCAATGCTTCGCAGTCTGCTTTTAATGGAGCCGAACGCTTCGGCGCATTCAAGATCAAAAGGGATGATTTGAACCACATCCAGAAGTCTGGTCAGCTTGTCAAGATTGCGCGAAGCATTTTGCGACGCCTTCGCGCCATAATTCAACTCAGCAACAACCAGGACGCTCAGCGCAATTTTGTCGATATTGTCTGCTATCCGCTCCGCTACCGACTTGTTGCCATTCAGAAACGCTATGACGATATTAGTATCCAGGAGAATCATGCAAAGCGAACCTCTCTGCCGTGATATTGATGCCGCTCATTCTCAATCTCCTCAAAGATCGGCGCGATAGTGGCGTCTTCAGACCACGCGCCGCAAAGCGACGATATGATCTTCCGTTTTTCAGCAGACTTCAATGCGGGTTCGATTTTGACGATAACCTTGGTGCCTTCAGGAATCTTGACCTTTTTGGGAAGGCGAATCATTCCCTTTACTATTTTGCTCGTTACCGTGAATACCATCGTATACTCCTTTCACAATATGTTTCATATGCCGAGTTCCCGAATGAGGCTTCAATACATGACCAGAAGGCAGCATTCTCTAACGGTACAGCCCGCACGGCCACAAGATCAATCATTGCGATAATCATACCATGATAGACATAGGAAAACAAGCAGGGCAAAAAGCTACGGGGAAATTATCACATTTTTAGCACAGTCAAAAGAAAAGGAGCTACCCCGCAGCAGCGGGGTAACTCCATGATTTGAATGGCGTCCCCAGGGGGATTCGAACCCCCGTTATCGCCGTGAAAGGGCGGTGTCCTGGGCCGGGCTAGACGATGGGGACATATGTGAGTTCGGAGTGTTGAGTTCGGAGTTCGGAGTGATCAGTTCTAGCTTGAATCGTTTTATTGAACTCCCAACTCAAAACTCACTACTCTTAACTGTCTTTAACTGGTGAGCCGGCTGGGACTCGAACCCAGGACACCCGCCTTAAAAGGGCGGTGCTCTACCAACTGAGCTACCGGCCCGCTCTCGCGGTATTCTTTAAAGCTGCGTATAATAACAAAGAACCATCATCATTGTCAACAACATTTACGGCTTCCGGAACATTCCAGATCACAAAAATCAAATCCCAAATTACAAATAATCACCAAATACCAAATCCCAATAACCAAACAGTTTGGAGCTTCACATTTGGTTATTGAAATTTATTTGTTGTTTGACGCTTGTTATGTGTGATTTATTTCCTCGCCGCCGTCTTCTTGAACGGCTGTTCCAGAATGATCGTCTCATCCCTGCGCGCTCCGGTCGAGATGATGGCCGGCTTGACCCCGCTGAGCTTGCAGAGCTTTTCCACATAGGAACGGGCCTTCTTCGGCAGGTCTTCGTATTTTGTTACACCGACGGTGGTCTTCCTCCACCCCGGCATGGTGATATACTGCGGCTCGCCTTTTTCGAGCACCACAAGCTCGGACGGCATCTCCTCGTAGAGTTTCCCCCGGTGCCGGTAGCCCACGCAGATCTTGATCTCGTCGAGGGTATCGAGCACGTCGAGCTTGGTGATGGCCGCACTCGTCATGCCGTTCACGCGCACGGAATGGCGGATAATGAGCGTGTCCGCCCAGCCGCACCGCCGCGCCCTGCCCGTCGTGGCGCCATACTCCCTGCCGCGGGCGCGAAGCAGTTCTCCCAACTCGTTCTCCTGCTCCGTGGGGAATGGTCCGCTGCCCACGCGGGTGGTATATGCCTTCACAATACCCATCACCTCGGTGATCGTATTTGGTCCGATGCCGAGGCCGGTGCAGGCGCCTCCCGCCGTGGGGCTCGATGAGGTCACAAAGGGGTAAGTCCCGTGGTCCACGTCGAGGTGCGTACCCTGCGCGCCCTCGGCAAGGACATTTTTATTCTTGCTGACCGCCTCGTTCAGGACAAGCGTGGTGTCGGCAATATATTTTTTCAGTTTCGCCGCATATCCCATGTACTCTTCATACACCCGGTCCTGGTTCACCAGCTCCGCGTTGTAAAAACGATCGAGCAGAAAGTTTGCCTCGCTCGCGTTGACCGCCAGCTTCTCGTGAAACATCTCCGGATCAAGAAGGTCTGCCATTCTGATGCCCTTGCGGTTTATCTTGTCCGCATACGCGGGACCGATCCCGCGGCCCGTGGTGCCGATCTTTTTGTTCCCCTTGAGCTTCTCGCTCGCGACATCGAGCGCCTTGTGGTACGGCATGATCAGGTGGGCGTTCTTGCTGATAAGCAGATTTGCATCGAACGTAATGCCCCGCTTTTTCAAGCCATCCATCTCTTCGAGAAGCGCCGCGGGATCGACCACCACGCCGTTTCCGATAATGCATTTTTTGCCCCGGTGCAGAATCCCGGAGGGGATCAGATGCAGGATGAACTCTTCCTTCCCGACCACCACCGTATGTCCCGCATTGTGGCCGCCCTGATAGCGTGCGACGATGTTCGCGCGCTCGGTCAGGAGGTCAATGATCTTTCCCTTGCCTTCATCGCCCCACTGGGCGCCGACAACGACTAAAACTGGCATCGCAACTCCTTTATTGGAAATAACAAATTGAAGAATGTTCTCCAAATTATCAATTTCCAATCTTCAATCTACAATTCGTTCCGGCGGGGCCGGAACGTCATATCCGTATCTGTTTCGCCGAGAGAACATTCGTCATCTGCCTGATCTTCGCCATGATCTCATCGGACACAGCGCTGTCGATGCTCACGATCGACATCGCCCTTCCACCCTGTTGTTCGCGGCCGAACTGCATGCGCGCGATATTGATCCCGTTCTGGCCGAGCAGCGTCCCGATGCCGCCGATAACGCCCGGTTTGTCGTTGTTCATGAGCACGAGCATGTCGCCCTCGGGCACGGTCTCCATGGGAAAGTTGTCCACCTGGATGATGCGCGGCTCTTTTTTACTGTTCAGCGTCCCGGCAACGGACATATCCTTGCCGCCCGCCTTGATCTTGATCGTGATAAGGCTCGTGTACTCGGTGATGTCGGTCGATTTGGACACCTTGATCTCGATTCCGCGGTCCTTGGCGATGAGCGGCGCATTCACGAAGTTGACGCTCTCATTCAGGATCGGTGTGAGCAGGCCTTTGAGTGCCGCGAGCGTGATGGGCTCCTGCTTGAGGTTTGACACCTCGCCGCTGTATTCCAGAGTAACCTGGGTGAGGCCTCCCTCGCAGAGCTGTGCCTGGAACAGGCCCATGCGCTCCGCCAGGTTGATATACGGGCTGAGTGTCGGGAGCTGATCCGCAGGCACTGACGGCACGTTCACGGCGTTCCGCACGGTCCCGGCAACGAGATAATCCACGATCTGCTCGGCAACGGCAATCGCAACGTTCTCCTGTGCCTCCAGGGTGGACGCGCCGAGATGCGGCGTGGCAATGAAGTTATCGAGCGTCAAGAGCGGGTGGTTTTCCGGCGGTTCCTTTTCGAACACGTCAAAGGCGGCCCCGCCGACCTTGCCGCTCTTGAGCGCTTCATAAAGATCCTGCTCGTTCACGATCCCGCCCCGGGCACAGTTGATGATGCGAACACCGTCTTTCATCTGGCTGATGGTGTTCTTGTTGATCAGGTTCGCCGTCTCCTTGGTCTTGGGCGTATGGACCGTAATGAAATCGGACCGTTTGTATATCGTCGGCAGGTCCGCCAGCTCGATACCCATGCTCTTCGCCTTCTCCTGCGAAATGAAAGGGTCGAAAGCGATGACCTTCATGCCGAGGCACGAGCACCGCGCGGCCACGACCCCGCCGATTGCGCCAAGACCGATGACACCGATGGTCTTGG
Organism: Nitrospirota bacterium; assembly: GCA_023229435.1. Taxonomy (NCBI): domain Bacteria; kingdom Pseudomonadati; phylum Nitrospirota; species Nitrospirota bacterium. The sequence goes on along the minus strand of JALNZF010000004.1, from coordinate 126,507 downwards.
CGTAAAGCTCCACACCCTCGAACTTCTTTTTCTCCCACTTGCCGGTCTTGAGTGAGGAACAGGCCTGGGGAAGCATGCGGGCGCAGGCGAAGATCATGCCGATGGTGTGCTCGGCCGTCGTGATCGTGTTCCCGCCCGGCGTGTTCATCACCGCCACGCCTTTCTTGGTGGCCGCAGGTATGTCCACGTTGTCCAGGCCGCTGCCCGCGCGGCCCACGACCTTGAGTTTCGCCGCCTTCTCAAGCAGCCCCGCAGTGACCCTGGTGGCCGAGCGAATGATGAGCGCGTCGTAGTCGCCGATGATCTTCTCTATCTCCTCGACCGAGGTTTTGCTCCGGGCGTCCACATCAAGCCCGGCCTTTTTTAAAATTTCCACACCGACGGGGGACAGATTGTCGCTGATCAGAACTTTCATACATTCCTCCAAATGATCGGCCAACCACAGAGAGCACAGAGGAAAGGACTTGAATTTCCTTATTGCCGTCTCTCCGTGTACTCTGTGGTGAATGATTTACTTCATCAATATTTCCTGCGCTGCGCCGACACCCGTGCCGAGTTTCACCGGATGACCGAGGCCTTTCAGCACCATCTCGATGCCAGCCACGGCCGTGATCACATCGAAGGTGTCGGCATAGCCCAGGTGCGCGATGCGGAAGATCTTGCCCTTCAGCTTGTCCTGGCCGCCCGCGCCGGTGATTCCGTACTTCTCCCGGAGATTCTTGTAGATCGCCTGCCCGTCCACGCCCGCCGGGGCCTCGATGGCGGTAAGCGCGTTGCTCGGGCTCTCTTTCGGGAAGAGTTTGAGCCCCAGCGCCCCCGCTGCCGCCCGGGTCGCCCGGGCGAGCTTGTCGTGGCGCTTGAACACATTCTCAAGCCCCTCGTCCTGGAGCATCTTAATGCTGGCGTTCAGACCGATGATGAGGGTCACCGCCGAGGTGAAGTTCGTCTGGTTTTTGGCGAGGTTTTCGCGTTCCTTTTTGAAGTTGAAGTAAAACTTCGGGGTCTTTGCCGAATCGGCCATTTTCCAGGCCTTGTCGCTTACGGACACGAACGCGAGTCCCGGGGGCAGCATCACGCCCTTCTGGGAGCCGCCGATCATCACATCAATGCCCCACTCATCCGCCTTGATATCATGCGCAACAAGGGCCGAGATCGCGTCCACGACAAAGAGCGCATCGGTCTTCTTCACCACGGCCGCGACGGACTGCACGTCGTGGTACACGCCGGTCGAAGTCTCGTTCGCCTGGACGAAAACAGCCTTGATCTTCGGGTTCTTCCTGAGCGCGGCCTCCACCAGCTCGGCCTTGATAGCATGGCCCCACTCCACGATGATTTCCTCGACCTTCATGCCGTAGGCCTGGCAGATCTTGGTCCAGCGTTCGCCGAACTTGCCGCCGTTGATCACGAGCACATCGTCTCCCGGACTCAGGAAGTTCGTCACCGAGCCTTCCATTCCGCCGGTGCCGGTGGAGCACAGGATCAGCACGTCGTTCTTCGTCTGATAGAGCCACTGCAGGCCTTTCTTCGCGGAATCGAGGATCGGCAGGAAGTCCGGCGCGCGGTGATGGATAATCGGCATAGCCATGGCCAGGAGCGCCTCGGGGGGAACCGGGGTCGGGCCAGGGGCTAATAGATATTTTTTCTGCATGGGTACACCCTCCATAAAAATTTAGACAATACGTCCGTCAGTTTCTCTGTAGAACAAAAACGCGATATCGTTATCTGATGATTATGAACAACGAAAATTAGTGCCCCGTCGGGACGGGACCTATGCCAGGGGTTGGCATGTCGCTGGGATATTGTGGGTGTCTGTGTTGTTTCAAAATTGAACGTGCCTCTCTTTTGATTATTCCGTTTAAAAACGATTTGACAGTAGCATATGCCGCGGAAAATTGTCAAGAAAATAGTGCGGCCTGCCCCCCCTGTGCGGGAGCAGGCCTGGGAACGAAATCCTGCTACTTTGTTGCCACACCTTTCGACGCCATATCCTTCGGCGCGACATCCTTAAGCACGACATCACTCAGCACCACATTCAGGGTCACTTCCACCGTAAGCACCGGCGTGATGCGGTCATTGGAATAAATACTGATGTGCTTCGAAAGAGGGCCGTTGCTGTTGATCGTTGCCACTGTTACCTTCACGCGTCCAATGGCCCCCGGATCCAGGTGATCGGAACTGATCACCGCTGCGGCACAGCCTCAGGAAGGCTGGACCTTTTCTATGATCAGCTGTTCGCTGCCCACGTTCTTGATCTCCAAGACATACTCAGCCTTTGTCCCCTGGACGACCTTACCGAAATCGTGGCGCAGCTCCTTGACCTCGATCTTCGGCCCCTTGTTGTCAAGGGCCGCCAGTGGTCCGGCGCACAACAGGCCGGCCATCACCATGCTCATCAAAACCATCCGCTTCATGTTTCACCCCCTTCCCTGTTCATAATTCTTATCCGCAAGAGGGAACCTGCCCCGGCCTTCCATGGGCCTGGGCCCGCATTCCGCAATCATCGCTGCACTGCCCCCTTTTGTTTATCATGGATCATGCTGACAAGCTCTTCGCGGGTGATGAGCCCCTTCTCGATCAGCAGCGTGATGAGCGCGTCGATCCGCGTCCGGTCGTCTCCCTGCATTTGTTGCTCGGCGCCGCCATCGGACGACAGCAGAACCGAAGACGCGACAGAGCTGGAATTTTTCGGCATACTGAGATCGGAGCCGTGAATGATCTCCATCTTCCCGCCGGCGTCGTTTTCCCCTTGCTGAAGAGACGTCTTCGTCGGTTTGCGAACGACATTCTCGCCGTCATAGTATTTACTGATGGCGTCCCTGATCTCGGACTCCAGTGCCAGTGACGGTTTGATCTTCAGCCCGGTGTTGAAACGGATCTCGTCCATGGCCTCGATATCGAGGGGATCCAGCATCGCCAGGACCAGCGTTCCTCCTTCTCTTTTCACCGGCACTACGTGATATTTTTTTGCGATTTCCGGCTTGATCAGCTTGACGACGGCTTCGGGGACCTCGGGCTCGAAAAGATTGACGTAAGGGATCCGCAATTTTTCCGCGATCACCCTGGCCAGTCCTGTCTCGTCGACGAGATGCAGTTCGATGAGGATCGCGCCCAGCTTCCCCCCCCAGTCGCGCTGGTAGGAAAGCGCGGACTGGAGCTGGAACTCGTCGATGAGTCCGGCATCCTTAAGCATATCACCCAGTTTTTTAACCTCGGCCATACGGGTCTCCAGGTACAAGGGCTTGCCAAACAAACGCTGAACTGCACGGAATTATATGCTTCGCAGGCAGAGAATGTCAACGATTATTAAGGAAATACGCATTGCGCATGCATCTCAGAACCGGGACATGCCATCCCTCGTAACCACGGAAGGAAGGGGAAACAGCCGCTTCCCCACGGCAACAACGCGCTGCCGGGTCGTTCATAAATCGGTCACGTGTTTCTCCCTCACCCGCGACTCTTCGCTCGACTTCATCAGCAGATGCCGGTGCTCCACGTTTGCGAGCGCCGCAAGCAAGCTCGCCTTGATACCCGGCTGCTCCTGCTCGAGATCGGCCAGGAGTTTTTTTATCTTCCCGCGCTTCATATCCTGATCCCCGCAGGCCGGACAGGCGCAGCAGGTTATGGGGAAGCCGGCGCTCGCGGCATAGCGGATGATATCGTCTTCGGGCACATAGACGAGCGGCCGTATGACCACATCCAGACCGTTATCAGCGATCAGGAGCGGGGCCATGGCCTTGATCTTTCCGTTGTACAACTGGTTCAGAAAAAGCGTCTCGATGAAATCCTCGCGATGGTGTCCGAGGGCGATCTTCGTGCATCCAAGCTCATGCGCCTGGGTGTACAAAACACCGCGCTTGATCCGCGCACAAAGCGCGCAAGGAGTATCTTCCGGCGTCAGTTTTTCGAGCATAAGCCCGTGAATGGGCGCAGGTATGATCCGGTATTCAAAGTCATGGGAACGAAGATACTCTTCCATGAGATTGGTCTGAAACCCCGGGAATCCCGGATGCACGGTGACGGCGATAAGAGAAAAATCGACCGGTGCACGCCGCCGCAGGCTTTCCAGGACATGGAGCAGCGTCCAGCTATCCTTGCCGCCAGACAGCGCCACCAGTATCCGGTCATGGTTCTGTATCAGGCCGAAATCGCCGATGGCGCGGCCGCTCAGCCTCCGGATATGATGCTCCCTCTGTTCTCTCTGGCGCATGGAGTAAATCCTAAAGCCTGCTTACGGATAAGTCAACAGTTTTATGCGGGCTTTTATGCGGGCGTTCGCCGGAGCGGGTGGAAACAAAACAGGCCCCCGGAAGCTCTGCTTCCGGGGGCCTGTCGATACATGGCGTTGTTGATTATCTTCTTTTCTTTGCGGCTTTTTTCTTTGCTTTCTTCTTTGTTGCCTTTTTCTTCGTGGCTTTTTTCTTTGCGGCCTTTTTCTTTGTTGCCTTTTTCTTCACTGCCTTTTTGGCCGTCTTTTTTGCTGCTTTCTTTTTCACAGGCTTCTTCGCGGCTTTTTTTACAGCTTTTTTCTTCGTCGGCTTCTTCTTTGCCGGCGTCTTCTTGACTGCGGGGGCCGCAAACGGTGCAAACGGCTCACCGATCTCGGTCGTCTCCAGACCGCAGCAAAACACCGGTTCTTCATAGATATCGCCGGTCCTCGTCACATCTATCTTTCTGCCGCACACCTTGCACTCATACTGCATGATCTTCTCAATACCCATATGCGTTCCCCTCCTTTTAAGCTGATGACCCGTGTATTCACGGGCTGAATGGCGGTACTGGCACTGCGGAATCTTTTGGGTTCAGAATACGCCGGGAACCAGGAAACCCGGGGCCGCGAACTATAAGTATATTTATTATTTAATGTAGAAGCATCTTCATCAAATGTCAAGTTTTTTATCAAAAACAGCACTAACTCCATACCCGCGGCTGTTTCTTGTTCGCGTTGATCATCGCGTTCCTTCTCAGGTCCTCCTGCTTGAGCTCCCAGATATGCTCCATACCCTCGATAGCCGCTGACAAGGCCTCATCAGTAAGCTTGTTGTCCCAGTTCTTTGACTCGGCCAGACGGTAAAGTTCCAGTATCACCTCATCAAGAGTCATATAATCTCCTTTTAATTCAGATAGTTATTGAATGTAAACCTGGTCGGCAAAATATGAAAATATCGGTCATATCACTATAAAAAAACCGGGAGAAAAATATCCCGGCTGTGATTCATTCCAATGGACCTGTCATAGCAAAGATGCTGAAAAAAATCTTTTTTTTCACCCTACCTCCGGTTGCGCAACCATGGGTTTTGCAGTGATATTCCGCACTCCGAACTGGTTCGTCTCAAGCTCACCATCATGAGCGACCGTCGAATGATCTCAACTCCGCACTTGGGCGCTACCCGCACTTCGAGAACCCGCATCCCCGGCAGAAGGCGCAACCCTCTCCGAATTCAAGCAGGCCTCCGCAGTCCGGGCATTCCGGGCAGAGGCCAAGGTGGTTCTTGCTTCCGCCCTGTGAACAATCAGAGGAAGTATAGGCAACCGTCGGCTGTGCAATGACGGCCCTGGGCTTATGGTGCTGGTGGCTCACCGCATCCTTGGTATAGCGCTCAAGCGCCCTGGCAATGGCATCGGGACAGGACAGGATCGAGCCGCCTTCGCCCCACGCCGGCGACGGGCACCGGATGCCCTTCACCTGCTTGACGATGGAATCGATGGATATCCCCGAACGGAGCGCAAGCGAGACCATGCGGGAGACTGCCTCGGACTGGCTCGCGGCGCACCCGCCGGACTTGCCCATGGTGGAAAAGACCTCGCAGATGCCCTCCTCGTCCTCGTTGATCGTGATGTAGAGGTTTCCGCAGCCCGTGGGAAGCTTCTGGGTGACACCGTGGGTGAGCGCCGGACGGCTCCGCGGCTTCTTTTCCTCGGCCAGTTCAGGTGAGGTCCCGCCCTGCGGGATCATGTGCTGGCCCGCGGCAGCCGTTTTGCGCGCCTTCTCCGTGGCGCCCGTGCTGAGCACCTGCTCGTCGCGCGACCCGTCGCGATAGATGGTCACACCCTTGCATCCGAGCTTGTATGCCATCATATAGACCTTCTGCACGTCATCCTGAGTGGCGCTGTGCGGAAAGTTCACGGTCTTGGAGACCGCGTTATCAGTATGTTTCTGGAACGCGGACTGCATGCGTATGTGCCACTCCGGGGTGATGTCGTGGGCCGTAACGAACACGCGCTGCACGTCCTCGGGGACCGTCGCGACGCCCGTGCACCCGCCGTGCTCGGCGATGTCCTTCATGAGCCCTTCGGAATAGAAACCATCCTCCCGGGCGACGCGCTCGAACACAGGGTTCACCTCGAGGAGTTCCGCGCCGTCCATGACCCTCCGGACAAAGGTGAGTCCGAAGACCGGCTCTATGCCGCTGGAGCACCCGGCGATGATGGACAGGGTCCCGGTCGGCGCGATTGTCGTGACCGTCGCGTTTCTGACCAACGCAAGCCCCGGTTTGTCATAGATACTTCCCTTGAAATTCGGGAAGGCCCCGCGCTCTTTTGCAAGTTCCTCGCTCATCTTCCGGCCCTCCTCGGTGATGAACTGCATCACCGTCTCGCCGAGCCTCACGGCCTGGTCTGAGCTGTAGGGGATGCCCATCTCAAGCAGCATATCGGCGAACCCCATGACCCCAAGGCCGATCTTGCGGTTCGCACGGGTCTGCTGGCTGATCTTTTCAAGGGGATACTTGTTTACATCGATCACGTTGTCAAGGAAGTGGACCGCCTGCTGCACCGTGTGGCGGAGCTTGTCATAATCCACCGCCTTCCCATTGAGCGCCAGCATCTTCGCCAGATTGACCGAACCAAGATTGCAGGACTCGTAGGGCAGGAGCGGCTGCTCACCGCAGGGGTTGGTGGACTCCACCATACCCACGTGCGGCGTGGGGTTGTACTGGTTGATGCGGTCAAGGAAGATGATGCCCGGATCGCCGTTCTTCCAGGCCATGTTCACGATGGTATCGAAGACCCGGCGGGCGGAAAGGGTCTTGACCACCGCCCTGCTGCGCGGGGAGACCAGGTCATACTCGCCGTCCGTGTCCACCGCATCCATGAATCTGTCGGTGATGGCCACGGAGATGTTGAAGTTGTTCAGCCGGTCGCTCTGCTGTTTGCACGTGACGAAATCGAGGATGTCCGGATGGTCCACCGAGAGGATGCCCATGTTCGCGCCGCGCCGCGTGCCGCCCTGCTTCACGGTCTCGGTGGCCGCGTCGAACACGGTCATGAACGAGATGGGGCCGGACGAAACGCCCTTCGTGGACTTCACCACGTCGTTCTTCGGCCGGATGCGGGAAAAGGAGAAGCCCGTGCCGCCGCCGGACTTGTGGATGAGCGCCGCGTTCTTCACGGAATCAAAGATCTCTTCCATGGAGTCTCCCACGGGCAGCACGAAGCAGGCCGAGAGCTGGCCGAGCTCGCGCCCGGCGTTCATGAGCGTGGGGCTGTTCGGCAGGAACTCGAGGGAGGTCATGAGGCGGTAGAATTCGGTCGCGGTCCGCTCCACGTCGGCGTCGGACTTGCCGTAGGCCTTGTCGCCCTCGGCAATGGTCCTCGCCACGCGGGTGAACATGTCGACCGCTGTTTCGATCACAGTCCCGTCCTCGTTCCGCTTCAGGTACCTTTTTTCAAGGACCTTGAGGCAGTTCTTGGAAAGATCGAGACCCTTACCGGATGCTGTTGTCGAACCAGTTGCCGCACTCTTCATAAAACCCCTCCCTGGGAATAATGATAAATATAAATTCAAAATAAATCCGGGACGGTCAGGCAGACCGCCCCGGCTGAATTACAGGATCAAGTCATACAACAGGCTTTCAAATACATCGCATGAAGCTTCGTCTTGCCGGCTTTGATCATAATGCTGTTGCTCACTTTGATCGTAAATTTGAAGAGGAGGAGAGTCGATGGAACCGACTCGTGAATTGTATGTCTCTTGAAAATTCTGTAGGAAAGTATACCACAACATCTTGTGGAGTCAAGACCTATCTATCACTACATTTAGTCAATTTACATGCGGGTTTAATAAATCAAGGTTCATTGCAGGGGCATGAATCAAGCAAAAAAAAAGTACATAATAAATATATGTCTCAAACCCCGCTCTGGATGCGGTCCCGATTGATAGGGAGTAATTTTGTCCCTTTTTCCGGTGCCCGAAATGCGAGCGATCCGGGATGGATGCCACCCCGGGTCGCTCAAAAATGAAGAGTCATAACCTTTTTGCACTCATAACGGTAAAGAAGCAGCGCATCCATCAATCTCCCGCGAAATTCAAAGTTTACTAAACCTCATCCGCGCTCACGACAACCGCGAAAGGAACGTCCAATGCCTCAAAGTGCCGCTGTCCACAGCGAACTTTGTCAGCTTCACTCGTGCGAAGCTTCAAGAAATCTCGCGTCCCTTTAGTCTCGCGCACAAGGTAAAGCGTCTGGCTATCATGCTTAAGGATAGCCCAGTCTGGATTGTACTTACCCACCGGCGTATCGACTTCGAACCAACCCGGTAATTTCACAAAAAGCTTGATATCTTCTCTCTGATCCAGACGACGTGCAAATTCGCGTTCCAATTCCGAATCATATACAACATATTCGTACACCGACTTATTAACCTGCATCGCGGTCAGATAGTTGATGAACTCCTCATTTTTGAAGAGCAGCATTTCCCATTCCGCTTCTGAACCGGAACCGGGCAAGCGCTCGTACTTGATGCCGTCAATCAGCAGGCGGTGCAGTTCATACTTCAGCATCGTAGCTACGGAGTCCATAAATCGCTGAGGATCAACAAAGAACTCTGAGAGCCGTCCTGATTCCTTGAGAATACGCACAAGCGTGGATCGCGTCAATTCCGTTTCATTCTGCAGATATGCCAACAGGTCCGGCACCAGACCCTTAAATGATACCCGCTCCTCGGCGACACTGACAGCCGTCGTTGTCACACCGCCTTTGGCCACTCCCAGTTGCCCGGCACTCACGCGAATTTTTGCAGCCTCGATCTTTTCCATCCGTCGCAGGGAGTCTACCGCGCGTTTTACCAAGTCTTCTGTCTCGAATTCCACACGATAGGTGGTCTTCGGTTTAATGCGGTCCCAAAGGGCCTGGAACTCAGGACTCAGTTGTACTTCCTTACGCAGATGATTAGAACCTTCATCTCGCTCTTTGCGGATATGGCGTTCAATCTGGTATCCTGCCAAAAGGTCGATGACAGCGGGCGCAAGATCGCGATGCGCTTCCGGAAGATTAAGCGCAAATCCTAGACGTTTTGGGTCAAAGGCCGGTTGGATACGACCTTCAGAATCAAGCATACTCTGACCGATTAAAGCTTCCCGGATGGCCGTCGCGATCTCTTTCCCTACCGGCCTCTCTTCGCCATCCACCAGGCGTGTGAGTTTGGCAAACGCGGTAATCGGCACCTTGCCGAAGGTCACGCCGCACTCTTCCTCATATTCGTTCTGGAGCGCGCGGGCAAAGTCTTCATAGCTTTCATTGGCCACAACGAAAAGCTTGTTAACTGACTCGTCAAAGACGCGCAGACCGTCTTGATTGACCGGTAAGCGCAGCCCCCTGCCGATCTCCTGCCGCTTTTTCATGGAGCTCCGCGTCTCATTCAGCGTGCAGATTTGAAATACGTTCGGATTGTCCCATCCCTCGCGCAAGGCCGAATGGCTGAAGATGAAGCGCAACGGCTCGTCACTTGACAATAACCGTTCCTTGTCTTTCATAATCAGGTTATACACTTCGTCATCGGCCTGCGTGTCGCCTCTCGTATCCTTGAAGACACCTTTCTTGTCCTGCGCAAAGTAACCGTTATGAAGCCGCTCAACAGCCAGTTTCAACCATTCCAGTTCCCTGAATCGTTCCTCCCGCGCCAATTCAGCAAGGACCTCTTCAAAAAACTCTGCGAATTTGCCCATTACGGGCTTTCCAGATTCATCATAGTCGCGGTAATTCGCCACTCGGTCGACAAAGAACAGGCTCAGTACCTTGATGCCCCGAGCTCGAACCTGAAGCTCCTTTTCCAGGTGCTTCTTTACCGTATGCTTTATCTGGACACGCCACACATCGTCCCGCAGACCGCCTATTTCCTCGCCCTGTTTGAGCACGCGGCCATTATTGAAACGCACAAACTCATTACCGGGCTCAGCGTTAATCTCAGCTACAACAAAACCATCCTGATAACTGGCACGCTCATTTGAAAGCTCGAACAAATCCGAGCCGCTTTTCACGGGGACCGACTTCTCCTTCGGCCCTTCCGGCGTCTGCACGTGAATTCGTACTTTGGCCTTGATGCCCTTAGTGTAATCGATCTTCTCTACCCGCACAAAAGCATCGTTCCTGCCGCCATCCGCAGTAGCGCTGGCCACGACGATCTGTTTAACCAATCTCAGTTCGAAAGCCCGGACAGGATCGAGTCGGTAGACCAGGTTATAGGGATTGCGGTGAGTGGCCGAGTAGCGCAGCGTACATAAAGGATTGAGAGCCTTAATAGCTTCCTGCGCTTTATCAGTTGAGTCTACGCTCTGGGGCTCGTCGATGATGACGATGGGCCGCGTTGCCTGGACGAATTCGATAGGTTGGCGACCGGAGAGCTTATCGCTTTCTTTATAGATGACGTTGCTCTTTTGCTCATCCTCGGTGCCTGTGAAGTTTTTGCGGAAGGCGTCGATATTGATCACCAGTATCTGCAGCGTATTGCTCACCGCGAACTGCCGCAAGCGATTCACCTTCTTCGAGTCGTACACGAAATGCTCGAAAGGCGGGTTGTTGTAGAGTGCGCGGAAATGTTCGCCGGTAATCTCTATATTCTTCAGCACACCCTCACGGATGGCCACGCTCGGCACAACGATGATGAACTTTTGAAAACCGTATCGCCGGGAAAGCTCAAAGATGGTGCGCAGATAAACGTATGTTTTGCCTGTACCGGTCTCCATCTCCACGGAAAAGTGCGGACACTGTCGGACCTCGTTTGATGCCGAATCAAAGATATCCCATGCCTCGATCAGCACTGCGGTGTCTGCTGTTTCAATATCATTACGCGCCTGCACCACGCGTGTATTGGCAAGCAATTTCTCGGGAGAGATCATAAGTCCGTTGCTAACGCCCAGCTCTGTCCGGTGCTGCCCGGCAAAGAGTCCGCCGTAATCACCGACATGGATGACGGAGTATTCAGGCGCGCCCTGGGGTTGACCGTCAAAGAGGTCAGTCACCGCCGCCACGGCGTCAAGCTGGTATTGCTGATTGGGGTCAAACTGAAGTTTCATTTTGATCCTTCAACAGACGTGTATGCCTGATCCGGCCGATTCGGCGTCTCTGGATAACGCAGACGGAGTATGCCTTCTCGTACCATGGGCGTTAAATATTGGTTACGAATCCCTGCCGGATTACGGTTGAGTAAGCCGGATAAAGACTCCACAGTCAGAAATCTGCCTTTGCAAAGTTCGATTATTACCTTACGAACCTCCTGCGCTGGCGCTCTCACTGTAGAAGCAATTGATGCAGCTATGCTCATAAGCGCCTTTTCATCTTCCGCCTTATATGAGGAGTTGTTTTCGGAATATGAGGAGTCCCTGCCCGAATATGAGGAGTCCCCTTCCAAATGTAAGGACTCCTGGGGCAAATGTGAGGAGTCGCCAATCTGAGCCAAACGGTATTTTGTCCATCGGCGGCGGTTGTCGGACAACAAATAACCTTGTTCGCACAGACCTTGCAGAAGCCGCGTAATTTCAACCGGATGGTCGGTCAACAGTTCCTGAAGGCGAACATTGGAGACTTCGCCTTCAAGATAGGCCGTAGCCAACGCCTGGACCTCTTGCTTTGAAAGGCTGTTGAACCGGTCGCCAAACTGCTTCTGGAGGGCGGTCAAAGCATCTTCAGGAATCAGGCTGATCATCGGCATGACCAGCCGCACCCGTTCGGGCTGAAATTGCGTAGTCAGAGCGGGCGCCCGCCAGTGTTGGCTGCGCCAGCCGCTCTGGATGCGATCATATCCTGAGCCGGCCCGCTCGCCGCCGCCGATCATGATAAACATCTGTTGCAGGGACTTGTTCCGGCACTCACTGACACCGCCGCGACGCATTTGTTCAAGCGATACCAGCAGCGTCCCGGGGTTTTCCATCGCAAAACGATCGCGGGCTTTTTCAATAACAATGCCCCCCGGCGCAGTGTAGTCCGCATGAACAAGGGCATTTACAAACGCCTCGCGCAGGGCCTCATGGACCGGCGTTTCGTCTTTTCGCTGCACGCCTTCCAGCCTGAAGGGCACGCGCAGATCCACCGTGATCTTGGGCCACACCCGCTGATAGAACTGGAACAGATTGGCCTCCCAGGTCCCGTCCGGATAGATACGGTCGCTCCAGCGCTGCGTGAGATCGAGTTTTTCCCGGTAATCGACGAAATACCGCGGGGCGGCCTGAGGATCGACAATAGTCTGGTGTTTCCCGAACATGAGGAGCCCGGCAAGCGTCAACCCGCTCTTCCCGGTAGCGCGGTCTCGCCGCCATCCGCCCAGCTTTTCCAGCAGTTCGGGAATTTCGAGCGTCAGCCACGGGTGGTCGGGCTTGGTGGCCGAAAAACGCCGGCGGTATTGAGCGAGCGAAACAGGGTCGAGATCATCGATTGAAAATCCTTGAAGAATTCGCTGGTCAGCCGCCTCGGGATCCGCGTCAGCCAGCATTCGGCGGACTTCATCTTCGGTGCAGTGATAGTCCCCCTCATGACTGCGGCGAAAGGTATTGCCGAAAGGCGTGGGACCGAGATATACCGGTCGCTCGCTTCGCGAGGCGCGAGGCACATGCACGACGAGAATCCGCGCGTCCTTTATCTCGACCACCTGGACATGAGCCGTTGTTAATAGATTTCGGCTCACCTTGCCTCTATTGTTCACGGTATCCCAAAAGATCTTCTGGTACTCATCTATTTGTTTCGCGGTCAGACCATCCGCGAGGACGTCGCCGAATTCATCTTCAGCGACGCCGAGCAAGATCGCTCCGCCATCGGTATTGGCCAGGGCGCTATAGGTCTCCCAGAAACTGCGCGGAAAACCACCACGAGCGGACTTAAATTCCTTATCTTGCCCTTCGCAATTAGCCTCTATTTTTTCTATGTCTTCAAGCTCCAATGATTTCATCATCACACCGTCTTAAAGCTCGTAACACCTTTGGTTTTGAATATCTGCACAGCATTTGCCTTGAGCTGATCGTTGCCCGTAAAGCCTTCGTCGAGGCATACCACTCGTGCGGGTTTCCGCTCCGCCATGGCGCGGATAAGCTCCAGGGTCAGTTCCTTCTCAAGGCAGATAAAGAGCGCCCCGTCCGCCGCGCTGTGAATCGTCTTGCCGACAAGCGTGATTTTTTTCACCGGCGTTGTCAGCGGGAAACCGCTCTTGAGCAGGATTTCATAGAGAATATCGTCACTCGTTCGACCATCGCGGATATGGTCAACATGCAGGTCAAGTTGTTTTTCCAAGACCGCCATATTGCCCTGTTCTACCTGAGCGTTCCAGGGCTTGAAGTTGGACTCGGCTAGTTTGAAAACTTTAAAGCCTAGATCCTGCTGCCCGCTCTGGTCATTCAGTGCCAGCTTGCCTTGATCTTCTTTGTTCAACTTTTGAATAACCCGGCGTACACGTTCTTTCGTTATATCTGTGATGAGTGGATAATCTTCGCGGCTGGTCGGCTCGGGAAGCTGGACGAGGATGAACTTGCGATTACCATTATCTTGCTTATTTAGGTCGAGGACGGCATGAGCGGTAGTACCGGAGCCAGCGAAGAAGTCGAGGATGATACCTTCTTGGTCTGCCCCAATGCTAATGCATTGTGCAATTAGTTGGACTGGCTTCGGAGAATCAAAAACCTTACCGCCCATGAGATCCTTAACCTCCAGCGATGCCTTCTTGTTGCCTTCGATATCCGTCCAGAGGTTAGACGGTTGCTTCTTGCGACCATCTAGGTAAAACTTCTGGTATGGTCGCCAAGCTAGTTCTCCTTTCGTGGTGGACTCTCCCGTCCTTTTCCACTCAATCCAACCCTTCTGGTTGAGATCTTCATATCTGACTGATCCGCATCTCCAACGACTTTCATATCCGCCTGGTCCTATGGGGAATACATCTTTCCCATCAGGGCCTTTAATAGCATAATACATACTGGGGCGATCTTCACGTCTATCCTCCCCGCCCGTTTTTCTTAACGACCGCGTGAGGTATCGTCCACGTTCATCCTCTTGATCATAAATGCTCGCGTCCTCGTCAGTGAATTCCAGCCCCGTCAGATCTGCCTCTTCGGACTTAGAATACACCACGATATAGTCTATCTGATTGACGAGGATTTCGTTGCCTTGCCCCGTCGGCGTACCAGTGCTTCGAGTCACCTTTCCCCGAAAGTTTTCCTCGCCAAAAATCTCATCGCAAAGACTAATAAGACGACTCTGCTCATGATCATCAATAGATACAAAAAGCAAACCGTCATCTCGCAACAAATTACGCGCCAAGTACAGCCTCGGATACATCATATTCATCCATTTGGAGTGAAAGCGACCATCTGTATCGGCATTGGTGTTGAACTTCCGGCCTTCGGCGTCCACTTGCCCGGTATATTCAAGATAGGTTTGCAGGCTCTCGGTGTAGTTGTCTGGATAGATAAAATCGTTACCGGTATTGTAAGGTGGATCAATAGAGATCATCTTGACCTTGCCGAGATACGACTTTTGCAAAAGCTTCAACACTTCCAGATTGTCGCCTTCAATGATGAGGTTCTCCGTGGTGTCGAAATTGACGGACTCTTTCGGCGCTGGGATTAGTGTGGCCATGCTGGGGGTCTGGATGGTCTTGAAGCACTCGGCCTTGCCGGGCCAATGCATACCGTAGCGTTCCTTACCCACGTCCACACTCTCGCCCAGGGCAAGCTGCAGGCGGTCAAAATCAATCTTTCCTCCCTCCGTGCGAATCTCCGGAAAGAGGCGCAAAAGTTCCTGCTTTCTTTCTTCTGAGATATCGAGAGAGCGGAGGTCGAGTTTTTCCGGTTCGTTCATTCTGTCTCCTTTGGCAACATCGCTACTTTTACACTAAATGCCACCGAAGTGCAAAGAGCATTTTCTGCTCAGCTTTCTGCTGTAACCGCCTGCTGATCTCGTCAAGCAGCGCGTCCTTTTGGCGGTCAACTTCACGGCTTGCGGCATCATAGCTCCGCCACGCTTCATCCCGATTTGTTTCCAATGTACGCAATGAGCGCTGTTGTTCGAGTTTTTCAGGAAGATTGGGGGCAAAGCGTGCGGCCTTTTTCGTCTCCTTGATTTGCTGATCTAGCTCCTCGAGTTCAACCTTGAGCGCAGTACGACGATCCTCAGTCCAGCGATCCAACTTATCCATCTCTGTTTCAAACCAGACGCCATTTTTCGCGGAGGTTCTTTCTATTACGTTCTTCTGCTGACTTGCCGTGGCCTCGTCCAGCACGGTCTTGATATTCGTTGGAATTTCGCCGGAGCCTTGGTCCGTGCCGGGTAGATCGAACAGTCGTCTGCATCTGGCTTCGTCTATGATCTCGCCATCGTCGGTGACACCCGCAAGCAACAAGTGGTCCTCGGTTTCCAAAGCAGTCACGCTGAAAAGCTGACATGAAAGCCAGCCGCGCTTATTCTTGAGCGATTCGAGGATCGCGATATTTTTCCCGCCAGTGGAATACTGGAATACAACCTCTTTATGAGCAAGTGTCAGATCCTTCCCTTTTTCAAGCACACGCTGGGCAAGAGGATGTCCAACCCGGTACGTATTGGCGTCTTCCACATTCTTTCCCATTCGATAAGGCCCAGGATGAATGGTCTCACCAAGGAAAGGATTGCGTTCAAGCATGAAGCTGTATTCCCGTTCATCAAAACGAGCGAAAGGAGCGAGTAGATGACGAGTGAGATTCCAAAGCCGTTCGTTGAAACGGTCGAGATAATCATAGCTCTGGATGCGGACCTTTTCTACCACTTCCTGATCGAAGTTATTTAGAAGTTGCTCGCGGGCATCACGCTGACCCTGTGCAATCTCGGATTCCAAATCTCGTTGGAGTTCATCAAATTGGAACTGTATTTGTTCCTGGGTGCGGCACTTCTGATATATAGCAGCTATACGCTTTTCAAAATCAACACCAGACTCCACGGCGCCCAATACCTCGTCGCTCGCGCCGAACACGCCGCTGAAAAGCCGAAACTTCTCAGCCAAAAGCTCGTAGACCCGTAGGTCCGCAGCGTTGTTCTTGTTGAGAAAGTTAACAACCACCACATCAAACTTCTGGCCGTAACGGTGACATCGGCCTATGCGCTGTTCGATGCGTTGGGGGTTCCAGGGAAGGTCATAGTTTACAGCCAAGTTGCAGAATTGCAGGTTGAGACCTTCGGCTGCGGCCTCGGTCGCGATCATAATGGACGCATCGTCACGAAAACAATCCACCAGAGCCGCCCGCATATCTGCGCTGGGCGAACCGGTAATGCGGTCTGTTCCTTCGTGTTTTTCCGACCATCGACGGTAGATATCTTTCGATTTCGGATCATTATTCGTTCCATTAAAGAGCACTACTTTACCAGCGAACTCTGTCTGTTCCAAAATTTGGAAAAGATACTCTTGTGTACGGCGAGACTCTGTGAAAATGATGGCTTTCTGCTGGAGTGTAGCCGCGCCCTGGCTCTTTTGCGCTTGCTCTGCTACGGCAAACCCTCGTCTTAATGCGGTCAGAAGCACTTCTCCTTTGGAGTTTTTAACAATGGACCTGGCCAGTCGATGAAATTCCCGGAGTTTATCTGTTTCCTGTCGCATCTCCGCGAGCTGCTCAGATGAAAGCCGTGGTTGTTCAGCGGCCTGTTCAGCATTATCTTCGTCCCACTCATCAGCGAGTTCGTCCAGTTCTTCCCAGTTTTGGGCCAGATCCTCGGGTGGCGCTTCCACTGTCTCTGCTTTGATGGCTGCGACCTCAAGCTTGCGAGCAAGGCCGTCAAGGGTGTCGGATATTGCGTATGTGGACGATGCCAATAAGCGGCGCAGGATGAGCGTCATGAGCTGGCGCTGACTTGCAGGCAAGGCATAGAGTGTCGGTTGCTGGAGATAATCGGAGACCAAATCGTATAGCCGCTGCTCTTCCGATGTCGGCACGAATTCCTGCACCAAGGCATGACGATTGGTGAACTTTACATACTCTAGTACTTGTCTACGCAAGGTACGTTTGCAGAGGGGCCGGAGACGTTCTTTTAGTTCATTAAAATCGGCATCATTACCCAGGCGGGCGAATCGCGCTCGATAGGTTTTAAAGTCGCCGAAAGCATAATCATCAATGATGCTTACAAGTCCGTAGAGTTCCAGAAGCGAGTTTTGGAGAGGCGTCGCGGTCAGGAGTATTTTGGGGAAAGATGCAACGGCCTGCTTGATTGCGTTTGCGATCTTGCTGGACGGTTTGTAAACGTTCCGAAGACGATGAGCCTCGTCGATTACAACTAGGTCCCATGGGGTCTGGCGCAGATAGGGTTCTTGCTTTCGGGCGAACTGATACGAGCAGAGGATGATGGCATCCTGCTGGAATGGGTTGAGATTCCCGGAACGAATGAAATCATTAAATGTTCTATTTTCCAGAATGACAGACGGAAGATAAAATTTGTCGGCAAGCTCCTGACTCCATTGTTTTCGCAGATTAGCGGGAACGATGACGAGAAGCCGGCGCTTTCCTTCGGCCCATTTCTGCGAAAGGAGGAGACCGGCCTCGATGGTTTTCCCCAATCCTACTTCATCGGCCAAGATAGCGCCACGCGAAAACGGATTACGAAAGGCGAACAGCGCGGCTTCGATTTGATGCGGGTTGAGGTCCACCTGGGCATCAGAAAGCACGGAAGCGAGCTTCTCCACGCTA
The DNA here is from genome assembly GCA_023229435.1 of Nitrospirota bacterium. Taxonomy (NCBI): domain Bacteria; kingdom Pseudomonadati; phylum Nitrospirota; species Nitrospirota bacterium. Next base: position 108,608 of record JALNZF010000004.1, on the reverse strand, counting down.
TCCGAGGCGCAGCGCCGCGTCAGGTCGTGAGCAAAATATTTGGCGTGATAGTCAGTTAGAGCCATCTTCCAATCTTAATCTTTCCTCTGGTTTTTATTTTTTTGGTTCATTGCCCGGAGGTGTCCCCCCTGAGACGTCAGTTTGCATCTGACTTGACTTCTGTGCGCCCCACGGTCCACCTTCGGCAAGTGCCTTTCCTAACATGTTTTTCCGCATCTGATCCCAATCGTAAGCTCCAAGCAATCCAGGCATAAGTTGTCCGCCACTTTTATATCTATCAAGTACTTCTCTTATATCCTTATGCATGTCTAGTTGAATCGGTAAAATTTTAAGGAGAATTCCGATCATGTCTTCCATCTTTTTTTCCAAAGGCTTGGATGCTTTATACGGCTCTATTAAATCAAGCGTTGCCGGAATCAGGCTGCTTATCATAGTTGGATTTTTTTCTGCTTCACGAATCTGATCTTCAAGCATTTTTTTACATTGTTCAACGTTATCAAGATCCTTAAGATCAAATTCAATAGTTCTTATTACGGTGACATCAAATGGTATATGATCACCATGCTTAATTAATTGCACAATAGGTTTTTTAGTAATATGGCGTATTGCGAGTTCATAAAAGACGTTAGGGTTGCCGCCTGTTAAATCAGCAATGACGAGATCATCGTTGACTAGATGCTCTATTATCTGCATAGTAATTATGCCTGGGGTAGTTATTTTATCGGCTCGAATCGGTTCATTATATCCAAGGTTATCAACAATCGGTTGTATTATATGTTTCAACAATTTATCAGAATGATCCCTTATTTCACTATTGTCTATTCCGATTGGCGTTATGACAAAACATTTTTTCTCAGGCATAGTCCGCCTCCGATAAGGGCATTTGGGATAACTTCTTTCACATTGCCAGTCGTGCGCCCAGCAATCCTTATAAATTTATATACTTCCTGCTCGATCCTTTTGCCTTCTCCACCGGATACTTCGCTTCGTTCACCGCGATCTTATTCTCCACCTCTGCCAGCAAGTTAAACTTATATTCCTCGCTAAGATAGGTTAGGTAGATAAAGATATCAAAAGCATTTGGGGACAGGTCTTGAAATATCAGTTTTAATCTCCTGCCGCCCCTGTCATTGCCATTCTCCACCTTCATTTTTTCATTATAGGGGAGTGACCGACGTTTATGGCTCCGCAAACTGAAAGCTCGTCTTAAGGCTGTTGGCCTTGCTGAAATGAATGGCCTTATCGTGTTAAAGTCTGCCGACGACTACGCCGGGGGAGTGATAGCATTCACCAGCTGCTCTTTTCATTCCTTTCATTAATTGTTATCGTTGCAATGGCTCTATGAACATCCCCCATAAGTACTCAGCCGCACCTTCAAAGCCCATCTTTTCATTTTCAACGCGTCCGCGAAACGCCATGCCAAGGGGTTTAAGAAACAATATATATCCGTCATCGTCTACAGAAATTGACTCGTTGTAGCTGCTATCACCGGGTGAATTCCCCACTGAGTAAGCAATCCCCCCCGGAAAACTTCTTCTATCAGCCAGCCAAATCTTGCATCGGCTGGTTTCAGAACCATTCATATAGACGGCAGCAACAAAATGATTTGCATCTATACGACGGAAATCTGATTCAACGTCATTGTTTCTCGACCGCAGTTCCGAAAGCGATCCTTCAAAATATTTCGCGATGTATTCGAATGCATCATTTAAGAATCGGTCCTTCTCAATGTCGGCATACTTTTTCTTTACCCTCAGATTGCTCGATCTTATCTGAGGCTCTGAGTCAACCTTCCTGTCGGGTGCTACTTGTACAGTGGACTTTGCAGAACTCCCGCCATAGGACTTGGCATTTACCTCTTCCGCAGCTTTTCGAATAGCCTGGGAAATCTCAAGAAAAGCAGCATGTTGATTCGGAAACATGGAGACAGGCTTTCCATCTGTCGGGGTCGCCATCAGTTTTCCAAACGGCAGGCTGTGCCAATCACAAGGATGGAGAATTACCGGGAGCACCCGAGCTTCTCCGGCCTTTTGTCGTTCGATAGCCCTTTTCATTTCAACATCATAGCAATAGTCAGATGCAATAAAATAGGGGCTAACCAAGAGAAGAATGATGTCAGCCTTTTCCAGATGTTCACTGATAACATGATCTATTTCTTCTCCCGCTCCGATTCTGCGATCGTGCCACGTGTCAATCAAGCCTTGACGCTTCAGTGCGGAAAGATGGATTTCCATCTCATCCCGGAGGGCATCATCCTTGTGTGAATATGAAAAAAATACTGTCGTCATATAATTTATATTAAGCTACTCAGTTGTTTAAGAAACGCAACCAAATTGCCGCCATGAAACTCTGATTTGCTCATGCCTACTTTTTCCCAGAGGTCAAATATCTGCTGCTCATGCTGATTTGGTGGCCTTCCACCGCCTCTACTTGGGCAGCCTGACGAAGAAAGAGCCATGTTCAAAGGGTTTTCCTTGATGGATATTTGAACACACACAGGCTGGTTGTCAGCGCGCCGTCGGTTGATCTGTTGGTTTATCCAACTTTCATCAAGGCTTTTGTCGTCCTCAAGACTCCGTACACTTTCTCCTATACGAATAGTAATCATTTCAAGCCTCTCCTTGTAGCGTCACAGAAGGCACATCTGTGGCAAAATACGAAACGGAAAGTGTTTTTTGTGCGAAACCGGTCGCCGATGAAGGGTTAATGCTTTCTGTTATACGGCGACTGATTAGTCGGCTTCAGAGAAACGCCCTCCGAACTCGCCCTGGTTCTTACCGCAGCCTCTGTCCGTCCAAGCTTCAATCCGATAACGCGGGTTGGTGTATTCTCATTCGCCAGTTTGCTCAGTTCCCTGCGGTCTGTATTCGACCAGTCCTTCCCCGAATTCCTCGTGTACTTTGGCATGATAGACCTCCTTATCTCATCTTTGCGACCTTTGCATGAAAACGACAAAGGGGCGACCCTTGATTTGGGCCGCCCTTCCAATATTTATACAAATATCTAAAACAGCGTTATGCCACTTTCAAGACATGTACATCATACTACAACATCTTGTGGAGTCAAGCTCAAATTATCACTACATTTAGTCAATTTACATGCGGGTTTAATAAATCAAGGTTCATTGCAAGGGCATGAAACATAGCTAAAAAAATCACAAAAAAAATACATTTATCAAACCCCGCTCTGGATGCGGTCCCGATTGATAGGGAGCGATTTCATCCCTTTTTCGGCGCCCGAAATTTAATGAAGTTCCCCGTCCCGTTATTGTGAGCGCCATCACCAAAATGTGAAGAATATTTGCATATACTACGTAAAGGAATTCACAACAGCATCGGAAAGGAGCGAAGGTATGGAAAAAATCTGGGTAATAGAGGATCCTGATGAGTATCTTCCGTCTCAGGAAACAATGCGTATCACCCATGAATCACCCCCTCCTGCAGAAAAGAATCCTGCAGCGGCGTATACGCTTTCCCTGTTTTTCTGGGGAGCGGGGCAGATCTACAACGGTCAGAAAGAGAAAGGGCTGTGGTTCCTTTTCTCCATGCTGCTTTCGTACACAGGCGTTGTTCTTTCCCTCGTGTACGGGAAACCTCTTTTCCACGCGCTCCGCTCGTACGGCATTTCCAGCCTGGTCATTTTCATGGCCGCTGAGATTCTGCTTTTCTGTGTTTTGGTCTTCTGGAATTACAACGCCGGCGATGCATATCATACGGCGGTCCGGGCAAGAAAAACGCCTTTTACGGAAGTACCAGGCCGCGTGTATCCCGTTCTCTGTTCTTTGCTTATTCCCGGCTGGGGACAGCATCTGAACGGACAACCGGTCAAAGGCAGTATCTTTACCTGCTGTTCTATATTCAGCCTCTTCTCCGTTGTTTCGATCCCGGTCACCCTGCTGGCCTGGCCTTCCCTTGAGGCCTCAGCAGCCCGTACAACGATTGAAGGGATCTTCACGCTCATGGTGCTGTTTGCCCCTCTGATACCACTTCTCTGGATCTTCGGCAGTTTTGACGCTCTCAAAGTAAGCCTCGATGACTTTAAAAAAGAGCCGCTCTCCGAGAGGATCAAGTGTGCGAACTACCGTCGCCGGACGCACGGTCTGGTGGGGGGCGTCATTCCCCAGATCAGGTCAACCATCTTTCTCCTGCTCTTTCTTGCCTTCCTGATCATCATCAGCAGCCACGCCGTCCCCAAACACTTTTATCTTGATCAGCTTGTGGATGCTCAGACCTGGCTGCGAACGCGGGGAATGACGATCGTGCCGGCGCTTATTGGAAGATTGCTTGCTGGAGCGGGATAGTGTCAAATTTTCATGAAAAAGAGAATGAAAAATGAAGCTGCAAAACTTAACCACAGAGAACACTGAGAAAAAATCGAGTAACTACTCAGCACATCTGTACCCAGAAGGGTATTACACCAGAGAAAAATCATTTTATCCGCAGATTTCAAAAAATACAATTCAGATCCGATTTAATCTGTGAAATCTGCGTAATCTGCGGACAATATTTCGACCTGAGCTTCCTTCCCCATTTCTCCCGAGAAGATCCATCGCATCCATCCAATGCAAGACCTTACTTCGTCATCTGCCGGAGGGTCTCTTCCAGCTCCTTCAGGTACTTGCCGTACCCGGTCCAGTCCTCTTTCCGGAGCGCTTCCCGCGCCTTGCGCAGCTGTTCCATGGCCCGGGAACCCAGTTCCCTGGGTTGCAGCGTGACCGCCGCCCCGGCGGTCTCCATCATCCGCATGCTGGGCAGGCTGCCGCTGAACAAATGCTGGATCGCCGCCTCAAGCGTCTCTTCCATGACCACGTCGTTCCCGTAGGCAACAATGACCCGGCGAAGTTCCGGCAGCCCCCCCTTGTCCGTGGCCACCAGGTAGAGCGGCTGGACATAGATGAGCGAGTCCTCGATGGGGATGATCAGGAGGCTCCCGCGGATCACATCTGAGCCGCGCTGGCCCCAAAGCGTGAGCTGCTGCGAGATATAGGCGTCCTGGTCTATGCGGGCGTCGATCTGGCGGGGCCCGAAGATCAAGCGGTCCCTCGGGAAGGTATAGACGATGACCTTTCCGTAGTTCTCGCCGTCGCATCGCGCCGCCATCCAGGCCGCCAGATTGTCCCGCTTCGACGGCGTGAAGGGCAGGAGCAGGATGAACTCTTCCGCCTGGTGCCCGGGGAGCTTCGTGATGAGGTAATAGGGGTCCATGGTCTTTTGGCGGTACGACGGGACCTCCCAGAGGTCCTCCTTGTTGTAGAACACCGCGGGATCCGTCATGTGAAAGGTCTTGAACATCTGCGCCTGGATCTGGAGCAGCGCCCGCGGGTACCGGATGTGGCGTCTGAGGTCCGGCGGCATCTCGGTGACGGGCCTGAACAGGGTCGGGAAGACCGCGGCATAGGTCTTCGCAAGGATGTCCTTCTGGTCCACCACATAGAACACAACGCTCCCGTCGTAGGCGTCCACGACCACCTTGATCGAGTTGCGGATATAGTTGGTCCCTCCGGCGAGTGGTTTCGAATAGGGAAGGTTGCCGCTCCGGGTGTAGGCATCGATGATCCAGGACAACCGTCCGTTGTCAGCGATGACCATGTAGGGATCGGGATCAAAGGAGAGGAACGGCGCAATCTCCGTCACCCGCTTCATGATCGAGCGGTTATAGAGGATCCGGCTTTCGTTCGTCACATCGCTCGACAGGAAGATATTGAAGTTTCCGAAGTAGGCGGCATAGAGCAGCCGCGACAGGATCGAGGTGAGCCGGACCCCCCCGCTGCCCGCGTAGACGGTATAGACGTTCTCTTTCGTCGTGGGATAGCTGAACTCCCTGGTCTTCGTATTCACGATCACGTAGTCGTTCGGGCTTTCGCCATAGTAGATCTCGGGACGCTTCACCTGCGGCCCCGCACTCGTGACAGGCGGGATGTCCTTGATGAAGAACTCCGGCAGGCCTTCCTTCGTGATCCCGCTCACCGGCCCCAGAGCCAGTCCGAAACCATGCGTGAAAACAAGCCGCTCGTTGATCCAGGACTTGTTCGGCAGATCGGCATAGGAGAGCTCCCGGGGCGACAGCATGACCTGCAGATAACTGCCGTTGACGCTGTAACGATCATTGTCCACGTCACGGAAGTGGTAGTAGGTCCGGATCTGCTGCAGCTGGCTGTAGGTCTTGAGCAGCGGTTCCTCGTCCCAGAGCCGGATGTTCCGTATCGTGGACAGGTTCTTCCGGATATCGGTGAAGGCAAGCTGTTTGTTCGCGGCAAAGGGCTGGAGCTCAATATTTTCCAGGTCGTAACCGAAGCGGGTGAACTTGATATGGTCGGCGATGAAAGGCAGCTCGAGCACGCTCTCGTTCGGCGAGACCTGAAAGCTCTGGATCGTCGAAGGATAGACCTTCAGCCCCAGGACGTACGCGCCGGCAAGCACAACGAGCGTGATGAGCGGAATGGCAAGGGAGCGGCGCGCGGTAACAAAAGGGATAACGATCGCTGCGGCAACCGCGAGCACGGCCATGACCGCGAGCATGGTCAGCCGCACATGCACATCAGTGTACGAGGCCCCGTACAGGACCCCGTGCTCGGTCGTGAGCAGGCCAAAGCGGTCGAGGGCAAAACTGAACCCGAGGGAGATGAGGAACAGCGACAGGAGGATCCCGAGGTGACGTTTCATGAAAGGGTCGGCGGAGAAGGACCCGCCCGCGAGCGCAATGCCGCCCCGGAGAAGATAGACGGCGGCTGCCAGGACCGCGGCGATCACGATCAGGCTGCGCAGCATGATGTTCATCGCGTCGAGAAAAGGATAGTGGAAGAGAAAGAACGAGATGTCCCTGCCAAAGAGCGGATCAACGAGGCCCGCGGGCACGCTGTTCAGGAACAGGAGCGCCTGCTCCCAGTATTGCGCGCCGAGCGGGAAGGCGAACACGAACGCGAGAAGCGCCGCCAGAAGCGAGATCGCGGTCATCAGCCGGTTCAGGTCGAGGTTCTGCAATTGCGGCACGCTTTCCCAGAGGGGGTTCACCATGCCGGACGGGAGCTTGCGCTTTCCGGCAATGAAGAGATTGATGAAGACCATGAGAAAGGCGGTCAGGCCGAACACGAGCCCGGTCAGCAGCTTTGCCATGAAGGTCTTCTGAAAGACCGCGTCATAGCCGACTTCGCGGAAGAACCGCCAGTCCGCCATGAAGGAAAAAAATCCCCGCGCTCCCGCGAGTAGGATGATCCCTGAGACAACGGCAATGATGAGGACCTTGTTCCCCGGCATTTTATTATTCATTCTCCTGCCTCCTGGTGAGCCCGTCAATGAAATGCGTTTCGTGCTGTTCTCTCGTAACTGTATCCGATTTTTTCAGTTGTGGCAAGGGAAAGCGATGGTGCGGGCATAAAGAAACATTGAACGAGGGACGAGCCGCGCGCAAAACCGGAGGCAGAGACCTGCTTCATGCTAATAATATTCGTCATGTTCGGCTCCGACAACATGGTGGACGATCTCCCACGCGGTCTCCTCAATGGATTTGTTCGTCGTATCGACGACTGTCCAGTTCCGGTGTTTTTTTATGAGCGCCCAGACATATTCTACTTCGGCAAAGACCTTCTTGAACTCGCTGTAGCCCGGCTTGAGCCTGGAATTTTTTTGACGCACCGTCCTTATTTTTTGGAGGACCTCGGGGTCAATGGTAAGGCAGACGACCTTGTGCTGGTCGATCTCGAAGAGCTCTTCCGGCAGGGGGATCCCCGGAACGATGGGGACATTTGCGACCTTGAAGCCCTCCTGGGCCAGGTAGAAAGAGGTCGGGGTCTTGGATGTCCGCGAGAGGCCCACCAGAACGATATCAGCTTCCATAAGACGCTCGGCGCCCCTGCCGTCATCGTGCCCGAGGGTATAGTCTATCGCGTCAATACGCTTGAAATACCGTTCATCCACCTTTCTGAGCAGGGTCGGGGTTTCGAGCGGTTCCAGCCGCAGATAGGCGGAGAGATTATTGATGAGCGGGCCCAGAATATCAAGATGGTAGATCGTGTTCTTCAGGCAGAATGCGTGGGCATAGTCCCTCATCTCTTTCCTGACAAAGGTAAAAGCGATAAGGGCCTTGTCCTCCCTGGCCTTGTCGAGGATCGTTTTGAGTCTGGTCTTTGCATCGATATTGTGGAAGACCATCATTTTTGCGCGGGCATGTTCGAACTGCACGATGGCCGCCCTCAGGATGTGCAGACCGCTCTGACCGGTGGCATCGGAAATAATGTAAATTTTTTTCACGGGCCTTCTCCTCCTGGCTTTTCCGTATTGTCAAGATTTAACCACAGAGCACACGGAGAAGATCGTGATTGCATGGAGGAACTGCCTCTGTGTCCTCCCTCCCTCTCTGCGCCCTATTGTTACCAGCACTGTTTGTTTTGCAGGTGAATCCCTCCCGCCCTGACCAGACCGGTCAAAATATTCCAAATCACTTTCGATCTTCCTTCCCCTTCTCCGCCGGAACTACGGCGCCTTTTTTGACCGCTTCATCATATTTGCGCTGAGCATGATGAGAAGCCGGAGCCGCGGGATCGCGCGGCGTGAGAGTTCCGCAGCCGATCAGGAGTGATGCCGCTACGATGATGCACTGTATGCGCTTGTTTGTGAGATGATTGGTAAATATAGTTGTATCCCCCATTACACTTGACTCACTTGCCCTCTGCTTTCCCCACGCCCCACTCCAAACTCCGCACTCCGAACTCCGCATTCCGCACTCCCCGCTCCCCACTCCGAACTCCGCACTCCAAACCCTGCCATTTACTCCACCACCCACACCGCGCAGTTCTTGGCCTCATGAATAAGCTTGCTTGACGTGCTGCCGAAGAGAAACTCCTCGGTCTTGGATTTGTGGTGCCTGCCGACCACCACGGTGCAGCAGGTGAGATCGCAGCGCATAGCGAGGATCGCGTCGGCGAACGATTTTTCCTCGTTCACAAAGGTCTGGATACTGACCTTGTCCTCGGAGAACCCCGATTGGATCAGGACCTGCCGGTAGTTCTCGAGCATTTTCCCGGCCTGAGCTGTTTTTTCTTTGATCCATTCCTGCCCTTGCTCCTCACGGTCGAAAAAGTCCTGCTCGGGAGCGGGGATGATGCTGCATAACGTCACCGTAAATCCCGGCAGACTGCCGAGAAGGTCGGCGACATAGACCACGGCGCGCTTTGAACTTTCCGAATCATCCACGGCGACCAGGAAATGCTTGTCCTTGACGGGACTGTCTTGTTCGGTCTTCATGAGGTGGACCCCTTTCTTTACTGCCTGACGCGGCGATGGCAGGACATGAAGACGCGGTGAATTGTACTCCGTCGCCCGTTCTCCCCTTCCCCCAGTCTATGATCGGTTCAGTATCTCCCTCGCCTCTCCCAGATCGTCCAGCAGTTCACTGGTAGTATCGTAAAACACCTTCGCCCCCGTCGAAAAATGCATCAGCACCCGGTTCAGAGCATCGGGAATGTAGGGAAAGACCTTCTGGAGGTTTGCTACACGGTTATGAAACACCATGTTCATGTCGTCAGACGAAAGACGGTCCAGGGCGTCCGGATCGTCTTGCAGCAACCGGTGCGTTATGACATCCCCCCTGCCGGTGATATAAATAAGGATATTCCCCAAACCGAAGAGATCGTATCCGAACCGGTTCTCCCCGTGGCGGTAGTTAAAGTCGAAGTCGATCCACCGGTACCGGCCCGTGGCCTCGTCCTTGATCACATGGTCACGCCGGATATCGCCGTGCTTCTCGCCGCTCTCATGCAGGAACCGGATGGCCTTCACCATGCCGATGTATTCCTCGAGCAACGCCGGATAGTAATGATAAAAAAAGTCCTCATGGTCCCTGCCCAGTGAAAGCGTGATCTGGGCGATCGTCCTGCCGTGAATATAGTCCAGGATCCTGAGGGGATTGCCCGCCGAATCGGGAACCGTCCTCCCCTGCATGAAATCGTCCCGGCCGCGCACGAGTTCCAGGATGCGCGCCTCCTTGTGGGGGCTGCGCACGCACTCGAACACGAGGGCGCCGATCGTGACGTTGAACTGCTCCTTGAACACCCACTTAAGGATCTTGGTCTCGCCCGTCAAAAGATTGATGGACCGCTTGACCCAGAACTTCGGCTCGTCGTCCAGCCCGAACCGGCCCTCGCGCTCATTGTTTCGTACGAAAAAGGGAACGCCTTTAAGCACGACCACGTCATCGTAGTCCACGTGGAAAAAATCCGAGGTGTCCTTGATCTTCACGCGTTTCGGCACGCGCTCGCGCGGGACCCAGTGCCGGACCATGCGCAAGAGTTCTTTTTCCGTGTACCCGTCATTGCCGGTGATCATCCGTCTTCTCCTGCGTATGATTATACCAGACACCCTCGGTGAGGAAAATGAAATTCGGAACGCGGAGTTTCAAATCCGAGGTGAGTCTCGTCCCTCATCCCTCGTCCATCGTCCCTCTGTTCTCTGCCCTTTGCCCTCTCCCCCCCTGCCTTCGTCCCTCTTTCCACCCCCCTGCTCCTTAAGCTTCACTCATTATGCTTCACTCATTACGTCTCACGTTCTTCACCCGCGCGCCCTGCCCGCGTTGTTTTCTCTTGACTTTTCGGGCAAATAAGTCTAATTTTTTACAAGAATGTCACGCGCGGCACAGCCTGGGAAGGCGCGTGCCCGGAGAGGCGCTACTACCCATGTCGTACCAGATAAAGCTGGAGATATTTGAAGGTCCCATGGACCTTCTCCTGCACCTCATCAAGAAGCACGAACTCGATATCTACTCCATCCCCATCGCACTCATTACCCAGCAGTATCTCGAATACATCAACCTCATGAAGAGCCTCGACATGGAGATCGCGGGAGAGTTCCTCGTGATGGCTTCCACGCTCACGCACATCAAATCAAAGATGATGCTGCCGCCATCCGAAAACCCCGAGGGAGAAGACGACGGTACGGATCCCCAGGCCGAACTCATCCGGCGGCTCCTCGAATACAAGAGCTACAAGGAAGCGGCAATAACGCTCGAGGACAAGGAAGAAACCTGGTCAAAGGTGTACATGCGGGCGTCCGAGGCCGTGCCCGACGTCCCGGAGGACGATGAACCCCTGCTCTTCGACTTTCACCTCTTCGACCTGCTCGCGGCGCTCAAAGACGTCATGGCGCGGGTGCCTGATGCCAGTTTCGAGATCACGGCCGAGACCGTCTCGATCACCGAGAAGATATCCCAGATCCTGTCGCGGCTGGAGACCGTGGACAGCATGCTCTTTGTCGACCTCTTCGAAGAGAGCGCGTCCAAGGCCCAGGTGATCGGCACGTTCCTGGCGCTCCTCGAGCTGATCAAGACCCGCGTGGTAAAGGCGTTCCAGATCGAGCAGTTCGGCGCGATCCGGATCATGAAGGCCGTGACCGAGACCCGGGACCGGGACACGGCCACGGGGAATTTGTTCGGTTAAAAATTGCACATCGTTCACCACAGAGGACGCAGAGGACGGCAATCTTCTTCATGATAAAATGCAAAGCTCGTTTAATTTCTTTCTCAGTGATCTCTGCCTGCACCCAGCGTTTACGAGTGGAACCGCGAGTGCAGGGTGTGGTTAGAGTGTTCTGACCATGAAACCCGATATCAAGGCGCTGGCGCTGGCAAAAAATTTCGGCGACATCGAGACTGCGATCTACGCGGACCGATCGCTCATCGGCGATCTTGTCGCGCTCCTTGCGGAGAAGAACGGTGACGTACGGTCCGGCGTTCTGAACCTGCTGTCGCGCGTCGGATTCGACTACCCGAACGATACCCGGCCGCACCTGCCGACCCTGATCGCGCTGCTCGACGACCCGGACATGTTCATCAAGATCGACGCGGCGAACGCTGTCGGGAACCTGGGTTTCAGCTTCAAGGACGCGGCTGCCAAAGCCGCACCAAAATTGAAATTGCTTCTCGGGCATGAGCAGAGCCTCGTGCGTCAGGAAGCTGCCTACGCCCTCGGAAACATCGGGTTCGCCCATACGGACCTCGTAACTGACGCTGTCCCGCGTTTGATCCAGATGCTCGAGGGGGGCGATGATGACGAGCGCGAGTCAGCCGCGCACGCCCTGGGCAAGGTGGGCATCAACGCGCCGGAGCTGATCAAGGGGATCCTTCCCCGGCTCGTGGAGGTGCTTGAGTTCTCGAAAGAGGCGACCTGCGGCGGCGTGCTCTTCGCGCTGGGAGCTATCGGATTGCATTATCCCCGGGAAGTGGCAAGCCTGGTGCCGAGGTTGATGCAGTATCTGGACAGCGGCCACCCGAACGCGGTAAAGAATGCCGTGGCCGCCCTCGGGAACATCGGCAGCTCGAACGCGGAGCTCGTCAAGGACGCGATCCCGAAGATCCGAAAGATCATGGAGACCGCGACGGACGTCGATATAAAGATGAACGCCAGGGTGGCGCTCGGAAGAATGGGCGACCCGACGGCGATGTGAAAACAATTTCTAACCACGGAGACACTGAGACACGGAGAAAAAATCAGGTTCCAAAGTATTCCTCCGTGACCTCCGTGCCTCAGTGGTAAATTCTGGTTCGATTCGAGAGGTTCTGATTTGGATGATCATCAACTGAAATCGGCGATCGAAGCGATTGTTTTCGTTTCGGGCAATCCCCTTTCCCTGGACAGGCTCAAAGGCATTTTTGAAGAGGCAGCGGCCGAACAGATCGAGGCGCAGGTCCGGCTGCTTCAGCAGGAATACATCGACCGGGGCTCGGGTCTTATGCTTGCCGAGGTGGCCGGCGGATACCAGCTCGCTACGCGGCCGGAGCTCTTCGGATGGATCCGGAAATTCAAGACCGTAAAAACATCAACCAGGCTCTCGAAGCCCGCGCTCGAGACGCTCGCCATCGTGGCGTATAAACAGCCCATCACCCGCTCGGAAGTGGAGGCGATCCGCGGCGTGAACATCGGCGGCATCATGCGGAACCTCATGGAACGACGCCTCGTGAAGATCGTGGGCAAGAAGGACGTTGCGGGCAAACCCATGATGTACGGTACCACGCTGGAATTCCTCCAGTACTTCGGATTGAAAGACCTCTCCGCCCTTCCGACGCTCAAGGAGTTCCAGGAGCTCGAGGCCGGAGAAGAGGTCATGGAAGAGGTCCCCCTCGTTGAGGGAGAGGACGCGGAAACACCCGCGTTCGGGGAGACGACCCTGGAAGAATCATCGTCCCCGGAGGCGGCTGAAACGGGAACAATGGCAGAAACGTCAATCGAGGAGAACAGGACAGGATGATCGAGCTCCAGGATGCCCTGCGAAAAAAAGAGATATGGGCCATCGGCGGCGGCAAGGGCGGGATCGGCAAAAGCCTGATCACCGGGAACATCGGCATCACCCTCGCGCGCCTCAAGAAAAAGGTCCTGCTGGTGGACGCCGACCTGGGAGGCGCGAACCTTCACACCACGCTCGGCATCGGCGTTCCGGAGATGACGCTCTCGGATTTTCTGAACCGTCGCGTCAAGACCATCCAGGAAGTCATTATCAAGACCAGCATCCCGAACCTGAGTCTTGTCAGCGGCGCCCAGGACTTCCTCGACGCGGCCAATCCGAATTTCGCGCAGAAGACGCGTCTGCTCAGACACCTCGAGACGCTGGATGCGGACTACATTCTCCTTGACCTCGGCGCGGGCACCTCGTTCAACATCCTTGATTTTTTCCTGTTCTCGGACCACGGCATCCTCGTCGTGCTGCCCGAACCCACGGCCATTGAGAACGCCTATCGGTTCATCAAGAGCGCCTTCTACCGAAGGTTCAAAAAGGTGGTGGTCGATCAGAACATCAAGGACCTTATCGACGCGGCCATGGACCAGAAGAACAATATGGGCATCCGCACCCCCTATGACCTCATCGAGCGCGTGAAGTCGATGGAGCGGGAAGTGGGCGAGGTGCTCGAACTCGAAGTGCTCAAGTTCAAGCCCCAGCTGATCGTGAACCAGGTCAGGACCAAGAACGACATTCAGATCGGATTCTCCATGAAAAGCGCCTGCCAGAAATACTTCGGCATCGACGTGGAATATCTGGGCTATGTGGAATACGATGATTGCGTCTGGCAGTCCATCCGGAGCAAACGGCCGCTCATGATCGAATACCCCTACTCGCGGCCGTCGCGCTGCATAGAACGGATCGTCCATAATCTGCTCAGGAAAGAGCAGCTTACGCTGAGCATGCTGTACTAACAGGGGGAGCTTGCGGGAAAAGCCATGATCAAAAAAATAGAGGACTTGAACTACTACGAGTTGCTGGAGGTCAGCCCCCGGGCGACCTCTCAGGAGATCCACAAGGCCTATGAGCGGGTCCGGCGGGTGTACGAGCCGAATTCCATGGCGCTCTATTCGCTCTTCAGCCCTGAAGAGACCGCCGCCATCACCCAGCGGATCGAAGAAGCCTACCGGACCCTGGTATACGAGAGCAACCGGAAACGGTACGATGCGCTGTTGCGGGGACAGGACGAACTGCCTGATCTTCCGCCGCTCCCGTCCGACCCGGCAGATCAGCCCCGTCAAGACCAGCTGTCATTCCCTTCCGAGCTTACGTATCAGCCCCGTCCTGCTCAGCCGGCGCTCACGCTGCCGTCGGAGAACCGCTACTTGAGCACGTTGGAACCGCTGGTCCAGCAGCCCGCGCCGCCAAAAACCGTGCACGAGACGATCACGCCGGTCTCCCAGTTCATCGCGGATTTCACCGGACCCGCCATCAAGATGCTGAGGGAACAGCACGGACTTACCGTGCGGAATATCGCTGATATAACGAAGATCGGTACGCGCTACCTCGAATTCATCGAAGAGGAAGTCTATGGCAAATTGCCGGCGCGTGCCTATACGCGGGGTTTTCTCATGCTTTATGCAAAAGCGCTGGGCTGCGACCCGGAGCGGATGGCAGGCGACTATTTGAAGAGATACGACGCCGCGACGACGCCAAAAACGAAGTAGTCGGCTGCCGGTAAAAAGCGCAGAGATTCTTATGGGACGCAGGAACAGGATTGAAACCGCTTCATGGATAGTGTAGTGCGTCATAAATTGTTTTACTTTGTTTGTCATTCTGAGCAAAGCGAAGAATCTTGTTTTTCCAAACACATGAGACCCTTCACTTCGTTCAGGGTGACACGTCAAATGTAAAGAAGCGTTAGACGCACTACACGAGAAAGTGCGCGATAAAGGAGAGTACTATGGCGCCAGGCATTTTGGTCTTTATAGAGAACAAAGATGAAAAATCATTTTTCGATAATTTGTTCAAGACCGATGATTTTCCTGTTTTCGAGACACACCTTGCTCTCGAAGCGATGCAGATCCTTCATGATAAAGATATCGGTTTGATCATTGCCGGCAGTGTCATGGAAGGGATCAAGGGTGAACGGTTCAAGGTGATCGCCGAAAAGATACGGCCCGGGGTCAAAACCGTCCTGATCGGCCCCCTCTCCCGTGAGAACAACGGATTTTTCATCAACACCGATGAATTCAAGGATCTCATCCGCACTTCCGTCAAGACCGAACATGTGCTGCGAAGAGAGCTGGGGGATTCGAAACAGCTCATCTTTGCCCTCGCCGACCGCCTGCTGCAGATCTTCGGGGTCAATGACCGCTATTTTTTCAATAGCGATCATCTCGTCGCGGAGCTGGCCTCCAAACTGGCTTCGAAGATGGGCCTCGAAGAAGAGCTCGTGGAGTCCATTCGCATGTCGGCACTGCTCCGTGACCTGGGCAAGGTGGGGATCCAGCTTCAGATCCTCGAGGGAACGGTCCGATTGAACCAGATCGAACTTACCCCGATCAAGGAGCATCCGATCCATACGATCCAGCTCCTGCGACAGATCCAGTTTCCGTGGAACCTGGACCTGATCATCAGCCAGCACCATGAGCACTATGACGGAAGCGGCTATCCCTACGGTTTTAAGGGCAGGCAGATCTGCATTGGAGCGCGGATCCTCAGCGTCGCGGACGCCTTTTATGCCATGACCACGGACCGCCCCTATCGTAAGGCGCTGTCCCACGACAAGGCGCTTGAGGAAATAAGAAAGAACGCGGGCAGCCAATTCGATCCTGAGGTTGTTGAGGTCTTTCTCTCGAACATCAAGGAAGAACCGAACGTCAAGACCTCTGATAAGAACATTTTGATCTTCGAACGTGAAGATAATATCGCGGCACTGATCAAGCTCAGCACGAATGCAGACGAGATGCAGGTCTACCATACGTCCAGCTCCATCGACGCCATCGTATACATCAGGCATAAGCAGCCTGTCCTGGTCATCACCGACATCGAGGCGCTCCAGCCGGAGGCAACGAGCCGGGTTTCTCATATCGTTCTTCAGATGGCGATCGCCCAGGAACGGAAAGTGCTCATCATTACGCCCGATAAAGACTATCCGAAGATCGTCGGGGGTGATGTGGAGTACTTCTCAAAACCCATTGATATCGGGAAGTTGACGCACAAGATCCATGAACTGATAGCAAAAAGTCCGGCGGCGGCGCCCCGGGAGCCCAAAGAAGGACTTACGGGCAAGATCGAGGAGTTCAGCCTTCCCGACATCATTCAGATCCTGAGCCTGGGCTTGAAGACGGCAAAAGTGGAGATCGAGGGGGACCGGGGAAGCGGCAAGCTCTATCTTTTGAACGGAAAGATCGTGCATGCCTCCGTGGGAAACCTCAGAGGGGCCAACGCCTTCCTGGAGATTGTCAACTGGGAAACAGGACAATTCTGCATCAAGCACGGGCAGGTGACGGACGACGTCAATGTGAACGCAAGCACCAACAACCTTCTGCTCGAAGCCAATAAGAACACGGACCGGGAGTTGACCGCGTCGTAGGTTCTCCTATTCCCCTGCGGACGGAATACGGACGGACGATGGATGCAAAATGCAGACGGACGATGGACGTCCGCTCACTTCGTTCGCTAGGACGACGGACGATTCGTTGTCCTTCGTCCCTCGTCCATCGTCAGAATGACATATAGTAGTCAGTCGGTAGGTTGGGCTGAACGGTGTTAGTGAAGCCCAACAAATGGGAGCGAAAAGTTCGTAGGTTGGGCAAAAAGATACATCCTGCCCAACATGTTTCAACAGATAGAGGAGTTGGGCTTCGCCTGAAGCGTTCAGCCCAACCTACAAACTTATTTGCCTTTAGAGCCGCAATATGGAACATAATAGGTACTTTCATTTATAATGACTTTGCTGTAAAATGTTAGTAAGTAATATTTGGTCATTGAACCTTATGAAAACTGTTTATATTGAAACATCAATTGTGAGTTATCTGACTGCCCGACCAGCACGGGATTTGATTGCCGCAGCGTGGCAGAACGCAACCAGTTCATGGTGGACGATTCAACGATTGCGCTTCGAGCTCTACACCTCACAATTGGTTGTGGAGGAGGCCGAGCAAGGCGATCCGGATGCAGCGGGACGGCGCCTCGCGGTTTTATCACAATTGCCACATCTTGCAATAACAGACGAAGTAACCAAACTTGCACTCGCGCTTCTGAAGGCTGGAGCGTTGCCGCATGCTGCGACTGGTGATGCAATACATGTAGCATTGGCAGCTTATCACGAAGTTGATTATTTGCTGACCTGGAATTGTCGTCATATCGACAACGCCGAACTGAAACCATTAATTCGGAGTGTTTGCATAAGCAACGGCTATCAATATCCGGAGATATGCACGCCTTTGGAACTTATGGGGGATCAAAACGATGATTAAGGATGAAATTATTCAAGAAGTCTGGCGGGGAAAAGACGCGGTTGCGGCCAAGTACAAACATGATGCTACAGCAATGGCGAAGGCACTACAGGATCGGGAAAAAGGGTCCTCTGCAACAGTCGTCAATCTTCATGCCCGCCATCAGACTATTTCACGCACCACAAAGTAGCCGGTGTTGTGAGCCCGTTACACCTTGCCCGTGATTTAGTCCGTCATTTTCTTTCGTCTCAAATGTTCCAACCAACGGCTTGACACCTACCGGGCTGCGCCCGGCGGATCAGCCGTGCGTTAGAAGCGGGCCGCGAATTGCAAAATATTGGCTGACACCGGTGGTATCGCTCGCCGAATCATACGAGATGAGCCCCGCGGAATTGAAAGTCGGTAGTCGGTAGGTTGGGCTAAACGGTGTTAGTGAAGCCCAACAAATGGGAGCGAAAAGATGTTGGGCAAGGAGATGCTTTTTGCCCAACCTACAACTGCTTAGAAAGCCGAGAGATGATGGACGATTCGTCCCTCGTCTCACGTTCTCTTCAGTTCCCGTTCCTTCCAGATCACATAGATCGCCGGATAGATGATCAGTTCCAGGATCGTCGAGGTGATCACACCGCCGACCATGGGAGCGGCAATGCGCTTCATCACGTCTGAACCGGCTCCATTGCTGAACATGATCGGGATAAGACCCGCGAGAATCACACTGACCGTCATGATCTTGGGCCTGATCCTCTTTACCGCACCGTGCATGACGGCATCCTTCAGGTCGGCCGCAGTGTTCAGTCTGCCTTCCTTCTTCCACTGTTCATAAGCAAGCTCAAGATAAAGAAGCATCACAACGCCGGTCTCCGCGTCAAGGCCGGCCAGGGCGATGATCCCGACCCAGACTGCGATGCTCATGTTGTAATTAAGCAGATAGAGAAACCAGAATGACCCGACGAGCGAAAACGGGACTGCGAGCAGCACAATAGCCGTCTTCGTCGCGGACCGGGTGTTTAGATAAATCAGCACAAAAATTATGAGCGCCGTGACCGGAATGACAAATTTCAATCTCTCATGGGTCTTGACAATATATTCGTACTCACCGCTCCACTGAAGCCGGTAGCCCGGGGGCACCTTGACCGCCGCGGCCACTTTCTGCTTTGCCTCTTCCACGTAACCGCCGACGTCCCGCCCGGAAAAATCGATATACACGTATGCCGCGAGCAGCCCCTCCTCGCTCTTGATCGCCGTCGGACCCTTCACGATCTTGATGTCCACCAGCTCGCCGAGCGGGATCTGGAGCGTCCGCCGGGCGCGCGTTGCCGGCTGCGCCATGGCCCCCTGGCCCTCGGCTTCGGAACCTCCCGACATCACCGGCACAAGGATGCGCTTCAGTTTGTCGATCGAGTCCCGCATTTCCCGCGAATACCGGATGTTGACCGGGTACCGCTCGCGTCCCTCGATCGTCGTGGTGAGGGTCATTCCGCCCACGGCGGTCTCGATGACCTCCTGCACATCGTCCACCGCCAGTCCGTAACGGGCCGCCTCTCTGCGTTTGATGGAAAAATCCAGGAAATAACCCGTGGTCAACCGCTCCGCGTACGCGCTCCTGGTGCCCGGAATGGCCTTGACCGCGTTCTCGATCTCGATCCCGACCCGTTCGATCTCTTCTATTCTGGGACCCAGGACCTTGATCCCGACGGGCGTCCGAATACCGGTGGACAGCATATCCATGCGTGCCTTGATCGGCATGGTAAAGGAATTGGCGACACCGGGGATGGAAAGCGCGTCATTCATCTCGTTCTTGAGTTTCTCCACGTCCATGCCCTTCCGCCACTGGGATTCCGGCTTCAGGTTCACCACGGTCTCGAACATCTCAAGCGGCGCGGGGTCCGTGGCGGTCTCGGCGCGGCCCGCCTTTCCGAAGACCTGCGCCACCTCCGGGATCTGCATCAGGAGTTTGTCCTGGAGCTTGAGAAGGTCCGTCACTACCGAGATGGAAGGCGGCGGTACGGTGACCGGCATGTAAAAAAGCGTCCCTTCATACAAGGGCGGCATGAATTCGGTGCCGAGCTTCAGAAAGGGATACACCGTCATTGCCATGATGACCACCGCGGCGATGATGACCGTCTTTTTGTACCGCAGCGCAAGCTCGGCCACCGGCTCGTACAGCCGGTGCAGGATGCGGCTGACGGGATTTTTCTCCTCGCTCCTGATCTTCCCCCTGATAAAGAGGGTCATCAAAACCGGCGTCAATGTAACAGCGAGGAAGGACGAGAAGAGCATGGCGAAGGTCTTCGTGTATGCCAGCGGCTTGAACAGCCGCCCCGCCTGAGCCTGAAGCGTGAAGACAGGCAGGAACCCGACGGTGATCACGAGGAGCGAGAAGAAGAGGGATGGCCCGACTTCCTGCGCCGCGTGGATGATCACGTCCACCCGCGATCCCGGCCTGCCCGCATGCTCCCATTCCTCAAGCTTCTTGTGCGCGTTCTCGACCATGATGATCGAGGCGTCCACCATGGCGCCGACAGCGATGGCGATGCCGGAAAGACTCATGATGTTCGAGGTCACGTTCATATAGTACATCAGGATGAACGAGATGATGATGGCCACCGGGAGCGTCAGAATAACGACCAGCGCGCTCGGCAAATGGAACAGGAATATGATGCAGACAACGCTCACCGCCAGGGCGAGCTTGATGATCTCCTCCTTGAGCGTGTCGATGGAGCGGTGGATCAGGTCGGACCGGTCGTAGGTGACGACGATCTTCATGCCTTTCGGCAGGCTCGGCTCGATGACGGTTCTGATCTTTTCCTTCACCCGATCGATGACGTTCAGGACGTTCTCGCCGAAGCGGACCACGACGATCCCGCCGGCTACCTCGCCCTTGCCGTCTAGTTCCGCTATGCCCCGCCGGATCTCCGGCCCGAGTTGTATGCGCGCAATGTCCTTGAGATAGACAGGCGTTCCGCCGCCGCCAATGCCGACGGAAATGTCCTCCAGGTCCTGGAGGGATTTGATGTATCCCCGGCCCCTGACCATGTACTCCACGCCGGAAAACTCCAGGACCCTGCCCTCCACGTCCTTGTTGCTCTTCTTGACGGCGTCCATCACCTTGTTGATCGGGATGTTGTAGGCCAGGAGCCGGTTCGGGTCCAGTGTTATCTGGTACTGCTTCACGAACCCGCCGATGGAGGCCACCTGGGAAACGCCTGACACGCTCTCAAGGGCGAGTTTGATGTTGTAATCCTGGACCGTACGAAGCTGGGAAAGGTCGTATTGCGCCGACTCGTCGACGATCGCGTATTCAAACCCCCATCCCACGCTGGTCGCATCCGGTCCCAGGACCGGGTTCACATCAGCCGGGATCTTGTTCTTGACGGCCTGAAGGTACTCCAGCACCCGGCTCCGCGCCCAGTAGATGTCCTTCCCCTCTTCGAAGATGACGTAGATAAAAGAACTGCCGAGATAGGAAAACCCGCGGACCACCTGGACCCCGGGAGCGGCCAGGAGCGTGGCGGTGATGGGATAGGTGATCTGGTCCTCTACGAGGTTCGGGCTCCGGCCGGGCCATTCCGTGTAAATGATGACCTGCGTGTCGGAGAGGTCCGGAATGGCGTCAAGGGGCGTGTTTCGCAGAGAAAGATATCCCCAGATGCAGAGAAAGCCCACCAGAAGAAAGATGATGAACTTGTTCCTGGCGCTGTATTCGATTATTTTAGCGATCATGAATTACCCCATTGCGGAATTCGGAGTGCGGATTGCGGAATTAAACCACCCCTCACCCTGCCTCTCCCCTGAGGGGAGAAAAACAAAGGGGAAACGGCGTCGTTGTTATCTCGATTTTTATTCCGCATTCCGAAATCCGCATTCTGCATTATCACTACTTCACAATCCCCTTCAACCGTGCCTCGGAGTCGATGAGGAAGTTGGCCGACGCGGCAACACGCTCATTCAGCTTCAGGCCGCTCAGGACCTCCGCCATGCCGTCGGAGACGATCCCCACGGTCACGAGCCGGGGTTCGAAGTTGCCTTCCCCTTTATCCACGTAGACGATCTGCCGCTCGCCGGTGTTGATGACGGAGTCTTCGGGAACGACGAGTCTCGTCCCCATATTCACCTCCAGCTCAAGGTCAGTGAACATTTTCGGCTTGAGCCGACCATCGGGGTTGGGAAGGGAGAATCGCACCTGCGCCGTCCGGGTCTCTTCGGACAGCGTGGGGGAGACGTACTCGACGCGGGCGCTTAAAACCTTGCCCGGGGAAGAGCCCATCCTGATCTTCGCCGTTTCTCCTTCCCGGACCAGGGACAGATCGGACTCGTAGAGCTCGGCCACGACCCATACTGTGGACAGGTCGGCAATGTCAAACAGCTTCTCGCCGGGCATGACGCGCGTGCCGAGCACCGCCGTTTTCTGGATCACGGTGCCGTCCACGGGGCTGTTGAGTTTGAGCGTCCGGAGCGCCTTGCCCGTGGCCTCGATCTCCCTGATCTGCTCGTCGCTGATGTCAAGGAACCGCAGCCGCTGCCGCGCTGCCTCGATGATCGTCTCATTGTCGCGTGCGTACATCCTGCCGACCTCATCGTCGCGGATCGCGCCTCCCTGCGTCTTCCACCGCAGGGTATTGATGAACTCCTGCTGGGTCGCGAACAGCTCGGGGCTGTAAATTTCCGCCAGCGGCTCACCCTTCTTTACGTGTTTGCCGGTGAAATCCACATACAGCTTCTCGATCCATCCTTCGAACTTGGTCGTGACCGTGGCGAACCTTCGCTCATCGACCTCGATCCTGCCCACCGTCCTTATGGTCTTCCGGAGGGCTTTCCTAGCGACCGGCGCGGTCTTGAGTCCCATCATCTGCTGTTTATCCAGCGGGATCTCAACTGTGGGCGCTTCCACAGCTTCCTGCTGCTCCTTCGGCTGTTCCTTTGCCTGCTTCCTGGCAGGTTCCGGCTGGGCAGGCGGCGCCCCTCCATGTCCGGCGTGCTGGGCAAAGACGGATTGTACGACAAGGCCGTCTATCGCACTGCCGGCGGGACCCGGCATGGGGGAAAATAGAAATGTCCAGACAAAGCTGATGCATACGACAATTCTGACTACACTTTTATTTATCATTCGCTTTTCACCACCGTTCCGGAATCACTGATCCCCGCGATCGACTCCATCCGTGCGACAGCCTTTTCCCTCTCTACAAACTGCGCCCAGTACAGCGTCTCGTAGTCGAGAAGCGCTTTCAACCTGCTGATGACCGTGATCGCCTCAACTTTCCCGGTCGCATACCCGGCAATGGCCGACTCAAAATCCTGATAGGTCTTGGGAATCAGGCCTTTTTTGTATAAGTCCATAAGCTTTTCCGTGGTCTTGAGCATGGTGTAGTTGTCCCGTATGGCTGAAGACAGCATCAACCTTGTTCCCTCAACTTCATGGCGCGTCTCGAAGGAAAACGACTTCGCCTCGGCCACACCCTGCTGCTGTCTTGACCGGTAAAAGAGCGGAATATTGAACGTGGCGGTCAGACTCCACATGTCTTCGAAGTCTCCGGTCCTTTTATAAACGGTCGCGGCAATGGTAAAATCGGGGAAATACTCTTTGCGCGCCATGCTGATACGCGCATCCGCGGAGGAAACCATCCTCTCCCTGGACCGCAACTCAGGGGAGTTTTCCAATGCTGTTTTTTGAAGCTCCTCCATGCTGAAAGGGAATGCCGACTGCGCCGGTTCCGCTGGTCTTGCGAGGGGGGAGTTGACGTCCCTTCCCACCTCGTTGTTCAGCATCGTCTCCAGTGACTGGACCTTCTGCTGCAGCATCGTCTCCTTTTCAAGGAGCATGTATTTCTCCGTCTGGGCCATCAGTACTTCCTGCTGGGGCGCCATGCCGGATGAATACCGCGCAACGGCCGCGTCTTCGACCCGTGAAAAAAGGGCGGTTTTGTCCCGGATAATGTCTAAATTCTTATAGGCGAGGAACAGCTCATAATAGAGTTCCTTGACCGTGGCTGCGGTCTTCTGCCGCGCGGCCCGATACGAAGCCTCGACGCTTTCCGCGTCCTTTGCGGCCATCTCTCCTTTTAACGATCGCTTCCCGGGATAGGGGAACATCTGGGACACGGAATACATCCACTGCGCCCCTTGCATCGTGCCGTACGTATATCTGTTCCAGCCTTCATTCTGGTATCCGATCATTACCATGGGGTCGGGGAGACTCGTCGCCTGAGAAACCTTATAGGTAGATGTTTTCCACCTTGCCTCGGCGGTAAGCAGTTCGCGGTTATTTTTCAGCGCTTCGTCAATCAGCGGTTGAAGGTTCAGCACCTCCTCCGCGGCAATGGCCCGTCCCGATACGCTGATAAGAACCGCGCCAACGAAAAGAAAGACAAACAGGCCCAGAATTTTAATCCGCATTCCGCACTCCGCATTCCACATTTGGCTCAAACTACTTCGCGTCCACGGTTAATTTCATCGTCGATGTTTTTCCAGCCCGGGTGATTTTAACCGCGAGATTCCACGATCCGGACATGGAAAGGCCCAGCGTGGCCTTATACTCGTCGCCTTTTAGAACTGCCTCCGCCTTGTAGCTCATGGGGGGCATTCCCGGCATCGCCGGCATGGAGTACTCTATTTTGACCACCGCATCTTTGACAACATGACCTGCCGCGTCTTTGATCGTGATACCTACGGCATTATCGCTGGCTGTAGGCGGGTTCCTGTCAAAGGTAACGGTAACATCATATTCGCCCGCTTTCTTCTGCACTTCGTAGCCCTTTGCATACGCGGTCCCTGCTGCGAGAAGCAGGGCCAATCCAATTACAACAAACTCTTTCATATTAGCTACCTCCTCTTTTTCTAATGGTTAATACCGTCATTTATTTTCCTCCGTTGCGGACACGGGAGCTCGCTCAACAACGTTATGGCCCTAATGCATGTGATGATGTCCCTTTGCGGAATCTTCCTGACTGTGCTCAACGTTCTCTTGATCATGGCGGTCACCGTGACCACTGCCCATAAAAAAATGGCCGAAAAACATCATCCCCAGCATTATTACGACCATCACCCCTGTTACAACCTCGCCTTTTTGATTGTTCATTTTTAACCTCCTTGCACGATAGTGATGCAATGAACAGGCCAAAAGGAGGTCCCGGCTATTTATTGAAAAATAAGGTGATTGCGGGAACGACCTATAAACACACTCAAAATACTGTAGCGTCTGCTCAATGAATTGTAGTATTTCATACAGTCAACTATAGCACAAAATGAGTTTCCCCGGCAGGGGTATGATTATGATGAGGAGGGTTAAGCTAAAACCATCTTACGATGCCGAAATCCACACCGAAGTCCGGACCGCCGTTGTTCAGGCCTTTAAAGGCGCTTCCCTTGATCGCGTGGTCCGCGTTCAGGACATGAAAAAATCCGACACTGACCTCCTGGGGATTCTGCACGCCGGGGACCGTCGATCTTCGGCCGTCAAGCGAAGCAGCGATGTCCGTTCTGCCGAATGCTCTCGATACTCCAACCCCATAGAGATGGACATCGTTGTAGTTGATGGCAGCAGGGTCGCCGATTTTTATGTACCCTCCCGTGAGTGAAAGCTTGAAGTCCTCGATCCGTTGATGCAAACCCAGGAATGCGCCGTAATCGGTTTCACCGGTACCCAGACTTTTGGTTTCGTCCGCACTCGGCAGTTTAACCGCCAGCGTCCCATTGAGAGAAAAACCGCCCGGACCTTCAGGAATGAACACCGCGCCGCCGCGCAAAATGATGTCCCCCGCGCCGCTATCGGTCTGGCTTTGGCCGGCGTTCTTGTTCGTGAGAAACAGATACGGCACGGTAACGCCGACATCGTATCTCGGCGCAACATATCCGATGGTCGAAGAGAGATAATACAAGCTGGATGTCGTCGGGGTGCCGAAATCACCTGTTTTGTAACCACCGCCGAGGTCGAGATAGCCGCGGCCAGTATCAGCCGAAACAGCCGACGGGGCCACGATTGCGCTTAACAAAACCATAAGCAGTGCGTGAAAGGCCAAGTATCGAATGCGGCGGCGCAAACGCGGACTTATATTCCAATCCATCTTTTGAAAGCCCATGTTTGTTGCGTCTATAGAAAGATTACCAATCACACACTGCTTCATGTTATTTATTCCCCTTCTGCATAGTATCCATCATATGGTTCATAGTTTTCATCCGCTCCTGCATTGTCTTCATCGTGGCGGGGTCCATGGTTCCCTTGCCCATATGCTCGGACATCTCTTTCATGGTAACGGACATATCATTCATCACTTTCGACATGTCCTGCATCTTGGAATGGTCCATACCCTGCTTCTGCTCCATGGTCCCGGACATCTTCTGCATCATGCCCTGCATCTGGTTCATCATTCCCGACATGTCGCGCATCATCTGCTGATTCATCATCTGACTGCCCATCATCTGCGAGGACTGCTGGTTACCCATCATCCCCCCCTGCTGACCTTGTTGCCCCTGGCCTCCTCCCATCCCGCCCATCTGGGCAAATGCCGTCGCTGCCGTTAAACCAATTACCACTGCTGTTGCTGCGAGAACCTTTTTCATGTTTGTTTCCTCCTTTTGTGTGAAAATATACATCAAATGTTGCGCTTTTCTTCATACACTATTTATGTATTTCGTTTTTTCTCAAACTGGCAAGGTAATTAACAAGATGCCACCGCATCTCCTCCGTCAGCTCTTCCCTAAATCCTTTCATAGCTGCGCCCTGTACGCCATCAGTAATAACATGAAACACTTCGCCGTCGGTGCTGCCATGCTTCAGCGCAGTGCCTGTTAGATCAGGACCAATACCCCCTTTCCCCGTCTTTTCGTGACAAGCCATGCAATGCTTCTCGAAACGCTTCCCGCCTTCGGCGAGGGATTGCTCCGTCATTGCGATTGGATTCTTTATTTTTGCATATTCCAGGTGCCGGTGCTGGTGCGGTTTGTGCGCGGCGTTCATCTCTTCCGCAGCTGCGCTGCCATAGGGAAGACAAAAGAATACAGAGCTTATAGCGATTATCATGAACACGCATATTTTCATTTTCCATTCCTCTCGTCTGCCTGTTTGTTATCTCTTAGCCCCGGCCCGCTTCCATTCTCACTCATCGTCTCGATATTTTTCCCTCACTGCCTGCAATAACTCAGGTGCGATTGCTTCAAAGGCGTCCACGACCCTCTGGTCAAAATAGGCGCCGCTTTTTTCCCTGATTTCGGAGAGCGCCGCATCATGGCTG
Source organism: Nitrospirota bacterium (assembly GCA_023229435.1). Classification (NCBI taxonomy): domain Bacteria; kingdom Pseudomonadati; phylum Nitrospirota; species Nitrospirota bacterium. Next base: position 81,719 of record JALNZF010000004.1, on the reverse strand, counting down.
ACGGGTGAACGGTAAGGACGCGCAGAGGTAAGAGCGTCGTACACATCAGCGACTGAGAAGAGTCTCGCCCCGAGAGGAATTTCTTCCCCCTTCAACCCCTGCGGATATCCGCTCCCGTCATAGCGCTCGTGGTGCGCGCGGACGATCTCAGCTGCTTCATGGAGGAAACCAATCGGCTTCACGATGCCGTACCCGGCGAGGGGATGAGTGTGCATGACATCCCATTCCTGTTCTGTAAGTCCTTCAGGTTTTAAAAGAATGTGATCCGGCACGGCAATCTTCCCTACGTCGTGTAGAAGAGCGCCGAGTCCTATCGCTTTCTTCGTTGCCTCAGTGACACCGAACCGGTCGGCCAGAAGAAGAGTGTACTCCTTCACCCGCTGTGAGTGGAGCCGGGTATTCCGCTCCCGCAGATCAAGAGCGGAAACGAGGCCCACAAGGGTCTCCTCGTTGGCACTTGCAAGGTCTCTGAGAAGCGACTGTTCGCGCTCAAAGAGTCGTCCGGCGATCAGTCCCACGACCCAGAAGCTGGCGAGTTCTCCCACCTGGTTTGCCTGTTCCATATAATTCCCCGGCCAATCCAGAAAGGCATGGAGGGAAAACAACGAACTGACCGCGAGCGTGGTATAGAGACTCCCTCTAAATCCGAACCAGGCCGCCGCCATGACGGGGGGGAGAAAATAGAGTTTCCGGAGAACAATATGGACCATGTGGAGATCATGCCGGTCCGTGGGAATGACAAAGTGAATGATCGCAGCACTCACCGTGATGAGAACCAAAAAACCGATCTTCACATCATTCCCCGTCAGGCTTTTATTCATTGATTCCTCTCTGACGTTTATTCATCCCTACCTTCTGTATTCCTTTTCAATGGTATCCCGTATCTTTTTTACCGAATATCCATTTTTGTAAAGCTCGAAGGCCCTCAGGGCCTCCCCGAGACAGATATCTCACCCTGCCGCGTGGTCGTCCACATAGCAGCTCAGGAGGCTCTTATGATGAAACGACTCTTCACAAAAACAGTAGCACCTAATGCTGTCCAGGAGCCAAGGGACATCCCTCGCAGCCTGATATGCACTCTTCACTCGTGCGTCCTTAAAAAAGTTCGGATCGAACGTTGCCCTCGTTTCGCCTCTTCTCAGGGATTGGTCTTTCGCAACCGGTCGTTCTTGCTGTGCAGCTGCTGAAACAACGAACAACGCCATAGAGAGGATGACAACAAATAAACGCAGGATTGTCTTGTTCATTTTCCCGACTCACCTCAGCTCAGAATAAACGACATTGCGCGTTATCGCGGTATCCACCGTGAAATTGATAATTATTGTTACAGTGTCGCCCACCTCAGCCTCAGAGCGCCCGATCACCGACACGGAGCTGATGCTCATGGCCGCCTGCGATTTCCGCTTCCGTTCTTCTGCGGCCGGTTTGTCCAGAAGCATCGATACCTCGAGCTGGGCGCGAAGGACATCCTGCCGCATTCCCTGCCCGGCATGAAAGAACATCATCTATCTCCCCTCGAATACTGACGGTAATATTGCAAGATAAGAGCCAGAATGGCATAAAGATATATCCCCTGAAAATTCGGGCCGTTACGATAATAAGGCCTGTTACCTAGCAAGACGAATTGAAGCGCCTGCTTCATCATGTGTATTATATCATGCAGAAACCGCAGAAGCCCCATTCATCAGTCAGCGCACCGAACTCCAAACTCTGAACCATGAACTCTGAACCTGTTTTTCATACTTACTAAGTCGTATCGGGAAGAGATAAGCCTCTGCCCAGAAACAAAAACATCTTCATAACATTGACTTAACCGTAATTCTTCAGTACACTTTTACTCAAGTCCATTTCATGCGCCAGGAAAAACATCAATCTGCTTATCTATCGGCGCGCGAGGTCATCGGGAAACGGCTGTTGCGCTGGTGAGCATCCCATAACTTGCATTTTGAACGGAGGTCGATCTGATGAAGACTGTGATCGCGATCGTACTGGGTTTTCTTATTGTCATGACGGGTGGTCACTGCGCATCCGCCATGACGGGTGATTTCGGCAATGAATATACCTTCGACGATGACCCGTCCCGGGTGGTAAACAGGCCGGTGAATGTCCAGGGATTGACCGGACTGGTCATCACCAACTCGGCTTACACGCAACGCAAGGGGAGCATTGTCGCAGGTCTCGCGGTCTCTGCCGAGAACAGCAATGTGCCCGATTTCAGCCTCACGCAGGGCATCGCGACAGTCACCGCGGGCGTCACGGACCGGATCGAGATCGGGATACGGGCGACGCTTGACAGCGCCCGGCTTAATACAAATGCCGCGCGCAAAGACGGCGTTGGAGACACCGATATCCTGTTCAAGTGGAGATTATCGTCCCAGGGTGATACGATGCCGGCAATCGCACTCGGGTTGGCATGCACTCTGCCGACCGGTGATGAGGGAAAAGGTTTCAGGACGGTAAAACATGAAGGGATCCGGCTGATGCTGATCGGAACATCCGAGAAGGAAATGAGCGGAGGCTATCTCATCGGGGTCTACTTTGAGGGACAGATCGTTTTCATCGATAAACTGGAGAATTCCACCTCCAGCCCCTATGTTGATCAATATGGCGTTTTTAACGCCGGAGTGCTCGTCCCGTTATTTGAAAGCCGCCGCCTGCAGGCGATCGTGGAATATCATCAGGTGACCAGAAAGGACGTTCAGACCCTGTTCGAACAGAACTCCTGGGACGTGATGCCGGGTCTGCGATACGTGACCCCTGATTTTAATCTCAGCCTGGGCGTACAGTTCCTCAGGAAAGACCAGACGGACTGGGAGAACACTGAACGATATGTCGGCACGATCAGCTATCGGTTCTGAGGTTTAAAAAAATGTTCAATGTTCAAGGTTAGATTCTGAACCCTGAACTCCGCACTCCGCACTCCGAACCCCGCCCCTAATGTATCAGCGCTAAAAAGACGACGACACTGGCGATCGTGGCCAGGGTAAATTTGAACGCGTTGATGATCTTGTCCGTTGTGGTAACGATCTCCGTGGTCAAAACCTTCGCGGGCACATAAATGATATCGCCTTCTTCAACCGGGCCGTCATCCTCCGCAGTCACCATGGAACCATCCACCCGCACGATCAATACACCCTCCTGGTCCGCGTCTTTTGCGTATCCCCCCGCAAGGCTGACGATCTCGCTGATCTTGTTATGACCGCCGAGGCGCGTTGTCACGGGACTCATCACCGCTCCCACGACGCTGACCGTTTCCTGCCTGGAGGGAACGGTGATGGTGTCGCCGTTCATAAGAACGATGTCGTCGGGGTTGCCCGTGCCGCCTTGCATGCCCTTTTCCAGGTTAAGGACCACTCTCGTAGACTGCGCCAATTGCCGGTCCGTCAGCGTCCGCGCCCCCGTGGTGACGCCGCTGCCGGGCGTGAAGGCATTGACAATGCTGCCCGTGGCCTGGCCCGCGGACTGCGCGATCGTGGGCGTCATGGCGAGGCCCACGGCTTCCTTCGCGGAGGCGTTGGTCGTCGTTATGGGGATCCCGCCGGCCCCAACCACCAGCGGCGTCTCTCCTGCCCCGGACTTTGCAGCCTCGGACCTGAGCAGAAGGGCGTTGCGCGCCGACTGTCTCAGATAATCGATCTTATTCAGAAGATCGGAGACATCATTGGCACGCAGGAGATCGGCCTTCTGTTCCGGCGACGGCAGGAACTCGCTCTTCCGTAAGAACACCGTCCCTTTGGGATTTGCCGCCTTTGTCAACCCGCCGGCCTGCTGAATGAGCCCGCTCAGCCGGTACTGTTTGCCCATCAGGGGATAGTTCCCGGGATATTTCACTTCGCCGTTGATCGCCACCCACTGGGGCCTGAGGAAGAACCCTGAATCAGACCGGACCATCACGATGTCCTCGTCATCGAGCAGGACATTCTGGGACTCGTCGCCTTTTTCCAGAAGATCGGCCTTCACCGTGAACAGCTTCGGCTCGGAATAAAATCTCGCCTTCGAGATCGTTATCTCATTCACGCTCCCCGGCAGGGTGCCGCCGGCCATGCTGAGCAGGTCCTGTATCCTCATTCCCTCTGAACGCTGATAGAAACCCGGCCTCTGCACCGACCCCTGGATCTCAACGATTTTCGCGGGATAGAATTTCACGTCCCATTTTGAATACACCACGATCCGGTCCAGGGAGGCGAGCTCGATGTTATGGTCCGGGTCCTTTTGCAATGCCTTTTTCAGGTTGATTGGGATGGCCGTCGTGGTCCTTCGGTCCCTGTCGAGCCTGATAACGACGGTCCTCTCGAGCAGCGCATCTCCCAGGGGTTCATTGACCTCGTTAAAAAGATCAGCGATTCGCATGTTCTTTTTTAATTCATAGGTCCCGGGCACCTTCACATCGCCCGTCAGGGTGACCCTGTTCGTTATTTCAGGAAGAATGGCCTCGACCAGCACCGTATCCCGGTCAAAGAGCGCCTGGTCCGCCGCAAGAGCATTCCTGCTCATGTCGACATCGATAACGATCCGTTCCCGGTGGGGGATGACCGATTGAATCAGCACCTTATTGGTCAAACCCGAGGGCTTGATGCCATTGGCCATTCCGACCAGGTCGCGGAGGCCTTCATTCTCTTTCAGTTCGTAGACAGCGGGACGACCCACCTCCCCTGCCAGGGACACCAGCTTTCCCGCCCGGGTGATGAAGATGGTATCACCCGCCTGCAGGGGATGATCGGAACGGCCGTCCCCATTCAGGAGAAAATCGTAAAAGTCCACGGTCATGGTCTTGTTGTTCCGGACCAGCTTGATATCCCTGAGCGAGCCGCTCTCATTGGGGCCCCCGCATGCGTACAACGCGTTGAACAGCGTGGTCACGGAGCTGACGGCATAACTGCCGGGCCTGAACGCCTCACCGGTGATGAAGATCTGCATGCTTCTCAGTTTGTCCAGCGTGGCGATCAGATTGATGTTCTTGCCGAACACCCGCTGGAGCTGGTCCTGAATTGCCTTTTGAAACTGCGCCAGCGACATGCCCCGCACGACCAGCCGCCCGGCCTGGGGGATGGATACTTCGCCGTTTTCATCGATCTTCAGTTTCAGGCTGATCAATTCGATAAGGTCGCCCCAATAGTATACCGTGACCTGATCGCCGGGATTGATGGCGTATTGAGCGGGGATGCTTGCGTTCAGGGAAGCGGAAACCATGTCAAGAGGGCCGACGAACCCTGCCAGGGCGTCCTTTTGGACCGCTGAAGGTATTTCGCCCTTGCTGATGGCTTCTTCAAGGACCAGGATCCTTTTTCGCGAAAGGGAAAAAGAATCGAACCCGTACCGCCTCAATTGACCCTCGGAGGTTTTCTCTTCGAACTGCTTTTCCCCTTTCTCCGCTGCCGCCCTGTTCACGTTCAACTGACGGACCTCTTCCGCGCCGGGCCGGGGAGGCTCAGAAGGCGTTTGTTCCTGCGTCTGGGGCTTCTCCTGCGCTGCCCGCAGTTTTTCCAGCATCTCAGGTGACAGTTCGCCCTTGTTCCGCAATATTTCAGACTGCAATGCCTGGCGCTGTGCCGGCGTGAGGCGCTCCAGTCCTTCCTGTGACTGGGCATGGAGCGCGGCAACCGGAATAAGAAGAGCAACCGCGGTCAACAGGAAACATCCGACAGCGATCAAGACCAGGCGTCGGTTGGTCCTGGATAATGAGCGCATATCATCAGCTTTTTTAGAGCACCCGGGAAAATGAGGCATTGTTCTATTACCTCCATGAATGGAACAAGCGGAAAAGTTGAAAAAGGTTCAATGTTCAACGTTCAAGGTTAAAGGTTAGATTCTGAACCCCGAACCCTGAACCCCGAACCCTGAACCCTGAACCCCGAACCCTGAACCTTGAACCCTGAACCTTGAACTCAGAACCCCTCACTTCTCGCGCTTTTCGAGGTACACCGCGAGAAAGACCGCGAGGATCAGGGACAGGATAAAGGCATTGATCACCAGCCGCGTCCGGTTCGGTCTTACCTTCCGGTCCGGGACCCGCGGAGGATCGATAACCGTGAAAATGTTCCCCTTCACCTCGGCCATGAGCGCCGTCTCGATCTGCTTGGACAATAAAGAATAGATCTTTTGGCGCGTTAAGGGATCAACAGCCTTGACTAATTGCCCTTTTAAATAATCCCTGTTTTCGTTCGCGCTTCTCTTCTTTTCTTCGCTCAAATGGTCCTGAAGCGCCTCAAGCAGGCAGGCAACCATGTTCGAGGCCATCCGGGGGTCACGATCATCAACGGTTATTGTCAGGGTGTTTGCCTTCACATTACTCTTAATGGTGATCATTCCCTGCAAAACCCTCAGCCCATCCGAGATCGTCGGCCCTCGCTGTTCTTCGGATTGTTGCACTGCAGCATCGTGCGTCGCGACCACACGGGAGGAAACATTGAGCGTTCTCCTCAGGAATCCCGGCGACTGCCGCTTCCATTCTTTTTTCTCCGCGTCCCATCGACGGGGGAAAAGGACCGGAAGAAGCCCGTTCTTTACAATCACCTTTTCCCTGACAATATTGGATTTCAGGTATGATTCCAGCACGTTCAGCTTTTGACCTCCGGGAAAAGATACGCCTGCGATATCCGCCATGCCTGCGAGTCCGCTGGCGCTTAACATTTGCATCGCAGCGCTGGAAGAAGAATCCCGTTCCGAAACCGTGGTAATGACCGCGGAGGCCCGATAGATGTTCGTCATGAACAAGGAAATGACCGCCGTTGCGCAAACCGATACAACGACCAGCCCGATGATCAGCTTTTTCCGTTTCCCGATGATGCACAGATAATCCATGGAGGGCGATGGTGGTTGCCGTACTGTCTGTTCCTGCATGATTTCCTTTTAGTGAATTATTCGTTTTGGTGTCAACGCAATGTGAGTATAACAAATAGCTGAAATGAATGCAAACGCATCTTCTGCCTTCGTTCAATGTTCAACGTTCCCGGTTCAAGGTTAGATTCTGAACCCCGAACTCTGCCCCCTGCCCTTCTCAACCTGCCCCAAAAAACTGCCTCACCTTTGATAGGTTCTTGAGCAAGATCGTATAAAATCTCCGGCGCAGGGAATTCACCTTCCACGCCCGATAGTCCTCCTTGGTCTTGACCATCATATTCCTGAGACTGCGGTTGCTCGCCCCGCCCATCCGCATCTTCACCAGGACTTCCGGGATATATGCGGAAGAGATCCGGTGCTTCTCAAAAAACCTGAGCATCAGTTCATAATCAGCGGAGATCGTGAAACGGGTATCGAAGACACCGTGGGCTTCGTATGCTTTTCTTCTCACGAAAAAAGTCGGATGCGGCGGCATCCAGCCCTTCTGGAACAGACCGTCCTGAAAAGGACAGGACTTCCAATGCCGGACGATCTTTTCCGGATCTGCCCGACGCACATACACCAGGTCCCCATAGCAACAGTCAATGCCATTCGATCCCATCCTGCGCGCGACAGTCTCAAGAACTTTATTATTCGCGTAAAGGTCGTCGGCATGGAGAAAACCGATGATCTCGCCGGAGGCCATCCTGACACCCTTGTTCAGGGCATCATACATTCCCTTGTCCGGCTCAGAGATGAATTTTGTAATATGACTTTTATGCTTCTTGATGACATCAATGGTCCCGTCCCGCGACCCGCCGTCAATGACGATATATTCAACATCGGGACATGTCTGGTCCAGAACGCTCTGCATGCAACCATCGATCGTTTGAACGTTGTTGAGCACCACGGTAATGATGGATAGTTTCATAAATATGCCCTGTCTAAAACATCTCCCTCCGAGGTATTTGTTCTTGTTTTCATCAGGGATTCAATGCCGTTCTTGCTTTTTATTGTAGACGATTGTCGGATGCATTGCAATCTCTGAGACACGATATTGTCAAGCCTGACCATGCCGCATTCGTCACCGCGCTATGGGGAACAATTTCACTGACACTGTCACCACAAATAAGGCTTGACCATTCGCGCGTTCTGAAGTATTATTTTTTGCAAGCAACGTAACGAGGGAAAACGCGTGACGCAAAAAGAAAAACTCTTAGAGCGAATATTGTGCGGCACTTCAGATGCTAATATCCCCTTTGATGAGATGCGTCAATTGCTTCGTACTCTGGGTTTTCAGGAAAGGATTCGCGGCAGTCATCACATTTTTTCTAAAATGGGAATTGAAGAGATTTTGAATTTGCAGCCAAAAGGATCAAAATCAAAGGCGTATCAAGTTAAACAAATTCGGAACGTGGTTCTAAAATATAAATTGGGAGATCAAGTCCATGATTAAGTACGAAGTGATTATCTATTGGAGTAATGACGATGAAGCCTTTATTGCCGAGGCGCCTGAGCTTCCGGGTTGCGCTTCAGACGGTGCAACGTATGGGGAGGCTATTGCCAATCTGGAAGTCATTATCCAGGAGTGGATTGATACGGCTAAGGACTTGGGGAGAATAATTCCAGAACCAAAAGGACGATTGGTGTTTGCGTAAAGCCCCCCTGCAGTGCACGTAGACTTGCTCCCTGCCCAATGCTCAGCCGTTGAACTAAGAACTCATCACTAAAAACTCAAAACAGGATAAGTACAGTACTCTTTGCCCTCTGCTCTATGCTCTATGCTTTCTGCTTTCTGCTTTCTGCTTTCTGCTTTCTGCTTTCTGCTTTCTGCTTTCCCTCATTCATCAGATATGCTATATTATACACAAGGGTTCAAGGGTTTTCGATATATCCACTCAAAATTGTACAAGAAGCGCCGGTCGGGAGGCAGTGACCATGACAGTCAAAGATATGATAAAAAATGAAGTTGACAGACTTCCGGAAAATATTCTCGTCGAAGTTTACGATTTTATTCTTTTTCTTGAGACGAAAAAAGAAAAAGCGTCACTGACAAAAGCCTATCAACAGATATCTGAAGCATCATTCGAAAAGATCTGGATCAAGGAAGAGGACGCCGTCTATGCTACACTATGAGCGAGGTGATGTTGTACTCGTCCCTTTTCCCTTCTCCCTCTTCCTCACGTAATCCAACGCATAACTCAAAACGCTCTACCCTCTGCCCTGCGCAGTCCAATTCAAATCTCACAACTAAGAGCTACAAACTTTGAACACTCTGCCCTATGTCCCCTATGTCCCATGCTGCCCTCAGTGCGTCACCCCTTCCCTGCTCATAACCTTGGGAAAAGTCATGAAGAGAATTTTCAGGCCAAATAAATATGAGCGATGTTTGAGATAATATTCTTCGAATTCAATTTTAACAGTTAAAGGGAGTTCATAGCCGAAACGAGAAGGAAACTTTACAGGTACAGGATGTGATTTAGTATGCTTTCACTGGAAAACTGAGTATGTATGTGGATCCCCTTTTCCGTTCGCAACGCAACGAGATCATAAAAATAACTTTTTATTCACGTAAGCTATTTATCGCTTCCTGAATTAAATCAGGATGGATTCTGAAATCCGCAGACCGCATCAGTTCAAGGAGGGAAAGCGCTTCGGACATTGTTATCGCCTGAATATGGGCGGCACGCAAAATAACGCCGATCGTTCCGGCGACCCGAAAACCTTCCTCAATCGCCGCTTTTCTCACTTTCCGTTCGTTGGATAAAAACAACTCGGCATTCAACGACTCACCCAGCGCCTTGGTGTGCGCCTCTCCTATATGGATGCCGTGTTGCGAAGCAATCGCAGTCGCCTTATCCTGTGAAGCGGGATGAACCATCAAATAGGAACCAATCGCCTCGGTTATCCCGTGATCATCCTTGGACATTATCTCCTGTCGTACATATTCGGGAATCGAGACACGTTCATACAACATCCGCAGAAGCGGAAGTCTCCCAAGCTTTGCCAGGTGGATGAGTACATCAGCGTCGCTAACTACGAGCGTAGGAGATGTCTTCATTCAGCTCTTCCCGTCCGTAGTTTAAATAGCTTTTTCTTCTTAAAAGCACATCGAGCATTTCCTGAGTGCCGACATTCAGCATGTCCGCCGCCTGTCGCAGCGTAAGCCGGCCCTCACGGTATAGTTCGACCGCAAGCAGCTCCTGCACGGAATTATCATAGGGTTCCTTGATGTATTCAGTCATTCTGTCCGGTATATTGACGGATATCCCCATATTGATCACCCTCCTTATTTGCTCTAATTCACCGTTTTTCCCGATAATTTTATAATACTGAAATACGCGGCTTTTAGCAAGGGGCTTTTTGAGGAGGTATTGGATCGGAGTTAAGAATTGAACCCTGAATTTTGAACCCTGAACTCCTAACTCCTGACTCAAAGCTGTCGTTCCACAACCCAATCCCCCATCACCAGCACATCCATCTTCGTGCGCAGAAAGCAGTCCAGCGCCTCCTTCGGCGTGCAGACCACGGGTTCATTTTCATTGAACGACGTATTGAGTACCATCGGCACTCCTGTCAGCTTCTCGAATGCCTTGATGAGCTGAAAGTACCTGGGATTCTGCCCCTCAGTGACGGTCTGCAGCCTGCCGGAACCGTTCACGTGCGTCACAGCAGGTATCAATGCACGTTTCTCTTCCCGGATCTGATACACCTGCAGCATGAACGGCACTTCATAGTCGGTCTCGAACCACTCTCCGACTGCGTCACGGATGATCGACGGCGCAAACGGCCGGAACGACTCGCGGCGCTTGATCTTCTGGTTCAGGATCTCCTTCATGTCCGCACGGCGGGGATCGCACACGATCGAGCGGTTCCCGAGCGCCCGCGGCCCCCACTCCATCCTGCCCTGGAACCAGCCGACCACCTTTCCCTCGGCAATCCGCTCAGCCGTTCTGCGGCACAGCTCCGCCTCGTCTTCTACTTTTTCAACCAGGCACTTGAGTTTCCCCAACTCCGAACTCAAAACTCCCAACTCCGAACTAACTTCAGCTTCGCTGAAGTTTGGCCCCCAAAACGCGTGCTCCATGACGAACGAACGGGGTTTCTTCAGTTCCTGGTTCCAAACGTAAAATGCAGCGCCGATCGCGCCCCCGCCGTCGCCGGCTGCAGACTGGACATAGAGGTCCTTAAAACCGGTCCGGTCGAACACCTTGCCGTTCGCCACGGAATTCATGGCACAGCCCCCGGAAAGACAGAGGTTGGGGTTCTTTGTTTCCTTATATACATGATCAAGAAGATGGAAGAAGACCTCTTCGTACATCTCCTGCAGGGAGGCGGCAATGTTTTTATAATGGTCAGTGAGCGGGCCGTCTTCTTGCCTGGCCGGACCGAAAGCCTCGATCATCTTGTCGGAATAGACCGTCCCGATCTTCGGTTCGCCATTGTCCCAGACCATTGATATGCCTTCCGAATGATGAAGAAAATGATCAAGGTCCAGCTCGAACCGCCCGTTCGGTTTCAATTGAACTATCTGGCGCATCGTGTTCATCTCTGTCGGTTTGCCATAGGGGGCCAGGCCCATGACCTTGTATTCATCTCCGTAATGGGGAAATCCGAGATACTGCGTCATGGCGAGATAGAAGAGACCAAGGGAATGGGGAAATGTCACCTGGTCTTCCACGGTGATCCGGTTGCCGCTGCCCGTACCCCACATGGTGCTCACAAAATCACCGAACCCGTCCACGGATACCACGGCCGCGGAATCGAAGGGAGAAACGAAGAACGAACTGGCGAGGTGAGCCACATGGTGTTCCACGTTGTGGACAACAGTTTTGAGTTTTAAGTTATGAGTTTTTAGTTGATTATCAAACCCTGAACCCTGAACCTTGAACTTTGAACCCAGGATGGTTTTTACATCCTGGATTTTTGACGCATTAGAGAGCCGATCCTTGATTGCGCCAAAACTCGGCCGCTTGGAGAAAGCAAAGAGCGCCTTTTTCAGAAGATTCGCGCTGGGGTTGCGGTTGACGGCGACATGGTCCACCTGGTCGATGGTGATCCCGCCCGCTGTCAGGCAATATCTGACAGCGTCGGTCGGAAACCCGGCCCAGTGTTTGATGCGCCGGAACCGCTCCTCTTCCGCCGCCGCGACAAGCTTCCCGTCAACGACGAGGCAGGCTGATGAGTCACCGTGATATGCGTTGAGACCGAGGATGATCAATGGACTCCTTCTTGTCAGCTTGCATGCTTGCCAGCGAGTCAGCTTACTAGCTAATTCGCTTGTCAGCTTGTCGGCTTTCCATCTTGCACGCTTGTTCGCCTGTTCGCTTGATAGCTTGTTCGCTTGCCAGCTATCATCCATCAACTACGAACTGATCAACCCTGATCCTCAAACCCTGAATAACATATCCGCCCCACTCCTCTTAAAACTGCTTTCCCTCTATCAGCAGATATGTTATTATATAGAAGGAGTCAAGCAGAATCAATTGATAATAAGGAGGGATTTTATATGCTTGTTAAAATGGACACCTACTTTGATGGTGAATATTGGTGCGCAAGGGGCACTGATGAGGATATCTTTACTCAGGGCTCAACGTATGAGGAGTTATTGAAAAATATAAAAGAGGCCGTATCTTTGCACCTTGAAGAAGAGCTTCACAAGGGCAAATCAGTGGAAATTCTTGTAATGTCTGAAATGGAGCTTACCGGTGTCGCCTAAGCTGCCGCAAATCAGCGGACAGGACTTGATCCGAGGTCTTCAAAAACTCGGATATCAGGTGACCAGGCAGAAAGGAAGCCATGTCAGGCTTCGCAAAACAACAACTACGGGAGAACATCATGTCACCGTCCCGGACCATAAGATGTTGGCAAAAGGAACACTGAATGATATCCTCTCAAAAGTAAGCCTCTGGAACAATATCAGCAAGGACGATCTCATTAAAACGCTATAGAGTGCCCCTTCGCAGTTCAACTCACCGTTTTTTCGACAAAATAAGTTCGATGCACAAGGTTCAAGGTTAAATTCCGCACTCCGAACGACTCGACTGAGCTCGTCGAAGTCTCCCAACTCCGAACTATTAACTTTGAACCCTGAACCTTGAACTAAAGCGCTTGTTCGCTAATACTTCAAAACATAATACCCAATCTTCAAATACTCCATGGTCACAAACTTCATGGACATCTCGTTGCTCCACCATTTCTTTTCATCCCACCAGGAAGGATGCGAGGCGCTCAGGGAATACTCGATACCACTATCTTTGAATATTTTACCCCAGACCCAGTCAAGTCGGCGCAGATGCGGCGGATCGCTGACGACGATCACCCGATGCCACCCTTTGTGCTTCATCAGTTCCAGGGTATTTTCCGCTTCCTCCCAGGAATTCCTTGCACGGAGATCAAAGAGGATCCGGCCTTTGGGAACACCCGATGAGATGAGAAATTGCGCGCGCCAGTCAAGATAGCTTTGCTGCGTCTGAAGCTCTCCATACTCAATACCGGTCAGAAGAATCTGTGAAGAAAGCCCCTCCCGGTAGAGTTCAAGTCCACGGATCGATCTGGCGCCGGTCTCGCCGCCCAGAATGACGATCAGGTCGGCGGGTTTGGTGGCAGATTTGGGAACGGTGAGCAGCGATCCCGCCTTGATGAAGAACGCGATGCCGGCGATCAGAAGCAAGACTGCAAAGCCTGAAATGAGTATTCGTTTTCTGGTAATGGCTCACACCTCCAATGCGTAATGTCCCTTTATAACTAACTCAATGATTAATCCTGCGTTGTTGCTTTCTCAAAAGTCTTCGCATACTCCCGCAATGTCTCGTCAATCAAGTCAACCAGAGGGGGGCGTTTATTCAAAGCGTGCGCCATGCCTTGCCGCTTTCTTGCCTCTTCTATCGCAATAATCAAATCTTCCGGTTCTTCAGCAACCACAACTTTACCCATTTCTGCCAGGGCCCGCGCAAACTCCAACTGATGGTCATCCACGTGCTCGCCATACTTTGCCCGTCTCGGCATGACCACCGGAACTTTCCCCGCCTGGATGGCCTGAATTACTGACCCCGCACCCGCGTGAAGAATCAGTAACTCTGCCTTCTCAACATGCTGACTGAATTCAGTCATTTCCATAAATGGCCTTGAGATGCACCCTGTACATTGTAAAAGAGTATTCCCGTGCTGCACAATAACCGGCTGAGGCAGTCTGGAGGCAATTCGTAAAACCGCCTCGATCAGACGGTCAAAAGGTTGGGTGGCATTTCCTACTGAAACAAAGGTCGTCACAATAATGGTCCCCCGTATTTTGCTTTTGGGAAGAACTGTCGCAGGGTTTTCCATTGATAGAAGAAATCATGGGCCAGCCAGTACATTATTCGACCCGTCAGGGAAGGTTTGTTAATTCTCGTAACTGTTTCTATAAATAGCACGCGCGTCCTGAATAAAAACCGCCCGACAATGGCAAAAGGAACCGCCGGCCCTGCACCGGTGCTCAGTATCACGTCCGGTTTTTCCTTACGCAAGATTTGAAACGCTTCCAAAAGGTTGATAAAAAACTTCTTGTCACGCTCAGAATGCGCCATGAAATACGTTCTGTCCCGCATATCGGCAGGCAGGATCGCCTTATCGTTCAAGACATAGAAGTACTCATAAGCCTCGTAGGCAGGTTTCAAACACCGGACTTCGGTCAGGTGACCGCCACAGGATGACACGATGCATATTTTCAATGGTTCCTCACGAAGGATAGTTTCATTTATGCAGACTCTTGAGCAGTCTTTTAGAATACGAATATAACTGTTTAACAAAATATCTGATTTCGTCTTTTCCTTTGATTTTAGGAAACGCCCTGAGTGGGTTCAAAAAGCTGATGGCCCTGTCCAGGTACACTTTTCTTTGGGCCAGGGCAATAAACCTCTCAATTTGCTCTAATTTTAAATATTTTGTATCACACATTGCCTTGTTAACAGCTCCAAGCCATTCAAGTGCGTTAGACGCGCCGACATCCGGCAATAAGTTCTCCTTCTTGTAAATATCGTACATCTCCGTCCCGGGATAGGGGGTTGCAATAAAGAAGGTTGCCATATCAACACCGCAACTTACCGCATAGTCGATCGTTTTCATAATATCCGCTTCGGTTTCATAAGGAAATCCGATGATAAATGTCGAATGTGTCCAGATGCCGATCTCATTGCAATAGCGAATAAGCTCTTTTGATTTGTTAAGATCAATGTGTTCTTTTCTGATGAACTTCTGTGTATTCGGCGATGCCGTCTCTATTCCAAACGTCAATTTATAGCATCCGCTTTCCCGCATCTTCGACAGCACCTCCTTGTCCAGAGTCCATATGGCGATGCCGTTTGGAGTACACCAGTGGATATCGAGTTTCCTTCCAACTATTTCATCGCAAATAGCGATCATTCGTTTCTTGCTGACGGTCAGATTGTCATCAAAAAAAGCGACCTCTCTCACGCGATACTCATTTTTCAGATGTTCGATCTCATCCGCGACATTTTGAGCGCTGCGCATCCGGTACGTGTGCCTCCAGAGTGAGTGTATCGAACAGAACGTGCATCTGTAGGGACATCCCCTGCTTGATACTATTGTTGTTCTCGGCGGCGACATTGAATGACTGTAATTGTATTTCTCGTTGAAATAAACATTCATATCGAGCAAGTCTCTCGCCGGGAACGGGATGGTATCAAGATCGGCGATATATTCTCTGGCGCGATTTTCAACAATACCATCGACGTTTCTGAAAACGACCCCGTCCAGATCAAGAAAGCTTTTTTTGTTTACGATGCGGTCCGCTATTGCCAATAATGTTTTCTCGCCCTCCCCCTTAACAACCGCAGACACATTGTCGTCCTTCAGCACCCAGTGAGGAAACGCCGAAGCATGGGCTCCGCCGATAATAATCGGAATTTCTCTCGCTGTTTTTTTGATGAGCCCTGCAGTATCATGGACCCCTTTTGAGTTGATCGTGAACATGGAGGATATGCCGACCAAATCGGGCTGATAATTTACAACTTCACGAACGATCATTTCATCGGTATATCCGTATTTTAAGAAATCGCCTTCCCATCGCTTTAAGTCAATCCGCGCTGAAGCATCCAGCAGTTTAACCTCGCAGCCGCTATATTTTCGTAAATACGCCGCCAGATACATCAAACCCAGCGGCTCATAGGGCGAGTATTCGATATCACTTTTATAATACGTAATCGGCGGCTTAATTAACAGGACTCTCATCGCTCTTATACTCTTGAATGATCCTTTGGTAGTTTTCCGTCATCTTCTTCGCTATCCTGTCCCATGAAAACTTATTAAAAACAAGTTGACGGGCATTCAACCCCATTTTGCCCTTCAGTGTATCATTGCTTATTATTTGCATTATTGCATCAGCCACTTCTTCCGGATCGCACGGGGTAACGAATCCAGCTTTCGCGTCAGAGATTTCAGCATGAATATTGACCTGGTCGCTTATCACCACAGGGAGCTGTGCAGCCATGGCCTCGACCACGGCAATGCCGAAGTTTTCCTGAAATGAAGGCAGGCAGAAAACATCAGCATCAGTAAAGGCCTCTATTTTTTGTTTCCCTTTCACCAGTCCGGTGAAAAGAACTTTGTCGTTGAGCTCAAGCTTGCTGACTTTTTTCTTCAAATGTTCTTCATATCCATCATTGTCAGGGCCTGCAATAACGAGATGCGCTTTATCCGTTCTATCCGATATCCTCTTATACGCGTCGAGAAGTATTTCCAATCCCTTTTTATAATGGATTCGTCCCAAAAATAGAATTATTTTCTTATCTTTTAAAAAAGGATACCGTGCCCTGAAACACCCTTTCGCAGGCAGATCAATAAACTCGCCTATTTCTACCCCGACCGGCAAAATCAAGGATGAGGATTTAATGTTCAGATGCTCCGTTCTTTTCTGCTCTTCCAAAGAGGTAAAGTGAATGGCGGAAGCTAAATTCAAATTATGACGTTCAAATATATTAAAATAGAGCCTTTTTTTAAAATGCTTCCATTTATCATGAGTTACGCTGTAATAATCCAGCATACCGCACGTCCTGATGATATAGGGGACTTTCTTTTTTCTTGATAGATACGCTGCTATTGTTGAAGGAAAGACCCATAATGCGTGTATGTGAACAATGTCATATTGCGATATATTCTTTTTCAATGTCAACCATAAACCCGCGCTGAAACAGTAATTGCTTTTTTTAAATGTTTTAAATACCCTCACTTCCAGACCCTTGAGACTATCGTAATTAATAGGATGCAGGTCCGTCGTATAAATTGTAATATCGACCCCCTCAACAACTAAACCTTTGCACATCTTCCCAATGGCGTTTGCAGGCCCATCAAGATTTTCACTCAAGCTTGGTATTACATGGAGAACTTTCATCAAGACAAATCCTTAAATTAATCAGTCAATCTCGCCAGCGTCAATTGCCCCAAATCACTAATTGTTCCAACCTTATTTCAAATTACTTCAGCATTCTACAGGTCATCGCCTCTATGACGCCCTGTCATAATAATTGGCGCGCGCCACAATACGAGATGAGTGACTAATCCAGCGAACAATAATGAACAAAACTATTAACAAGATAACATTTCTAAGCAATACAAATATGTCACCATACGAGTTCTCTACTTTAATAAGATATTGTAAGCTAAATGTTGAGACGAGTAAAAATAGCGGTTTACTTGGAAATCTAAAATGACAGTATGCAACAAGGAATAATACAACAAAATATATGATGGGAATAGCAACTATCATTAAAATACCATAATCCGCCAAAAGACAAGCGAAATTATTGGTCGGATAATCAATCATCTCAAAACCATAGAAAGTGGCAATCATTTCGTCTATATCCACTACTTCTTTTGATCTCCATAATAACGTCGGGATTGAATTGAGAAAGGCTTGCCAACCCAAGTCACCATAAAATATTTTCGATATGTTATCTACTTGTTCAGACATAATCATATAATTAAAATTCCACATGGCAGAGCGATCTTTAAGATTATCGATAGTGGCGTCAATATTTGCAAGTGCAGGTATCACGCCCGTTATTTCTCTATTTTCAATTCTAGCCTCGATGGAAAACAGATCCTGCCGATATGTCTGATATATATTGCTGGCCAAAATAATTAAAATGAACAAACTAACTACATATGGCACATATTTAATGGAATAAACATTCCTTCGCCGTGAACACGACCACATAACAAACGCGACTAATAATAATTCAAGAGTTGCCCTTCGGCCCTCAAGAGCAAGAATGGCTGTCATAACAAACATTACTACATTAAATATTGATAATAGTTTTATTTTCCCTTTTAATAATGAAGCCACAATAAAAACATATACAGCAAAGCCGATGCCACTCATTAAGCTCTTAACAGGACCAACCCACGAAGGCGCCGAGATGCCAAGCAATTCAAGTTCTACTCCGGAGTATGTTGCTAAAATCCCGAAGTCAAAATATATATAGACACTGAAAGCAACAACCGAAGCGGCAAAAAAACCAACCACCTTATGATCAACATCGGCCCATTGATTTATCAGGTAATTAAACTGCAGTACGTTCCTGACTCTCAAGGGAAGCTTTAGATAAAGTAAACGGGTAGCAAAGAGTGCTGTAAATATCAAGATAAAAGTATCCATCACAACCAAGGCACTTTTACCAACAACTTCGTTAACCATCGCATCAATAAAACTATAAACACCGAAATAAAGCATAACCATCAAGAAAAACATATCGAGCATATCAAAGTCAGTTTTTCGTGCTCGCCCATACGCAAACATTGCCAGCATGAGAATTGCTGACATTATTATTAACATGATTTGTGCCATTCGACTAATCCAATACTCGCTGAGTTTGAAGTTTGGTTTTTAAGTGCTTTGCCACAGTTATGGTATTCAATTCATTTTCCGCAAACTGCCGCGCCTTCTGCCGGATTAAAGGCAGCTTATCATGTAGAGAAAGCGTTCGCGCGGCAAATTCATCCGGAGATCCCCTGAACACCAGACCATTCGTCCCATCCTCGATGTAGCCCTCTGCTATAGTCTCCGGTATGGCAACTGCCGCCCCACAAGCCATGGCCGTCACAAGAGAGGTAAGACCTGCAGGATTTGTCCTCGTCAGTGTTGGCAAACAAACCACGTGTGCTCCGGCATATAGAGCCCTCAATTCAACATCGGAAGGATTATTGAGGATTCGGGAGTAATTTTCCAAACCTTCACGGGCAAGTTGTAGTCGCGAGCGCTCGGCAGTATGGATATCCCAACTGGCCCGGACATAGGGCACCTCCAATATTCTGGCCACCCTGGCAGCATAAACCTCGTCTCGATCGGGCCCGCCTGCCGTCAAAATATAACCGTGCTTTGCCAGGCCAAAATGCATCAGTACCGCATCAAGGTCCTCCGGGTCTGCGCGCCAAAACGCACTATCCACTGACACCGGGGCGAACACGACTGGGCAAGATACCCCGAGCGCTTCAAGTTGACGTCTCTGGAGCTTGCTTACAACAACAACCGCGCGCGCACGGTTGATCACCCGGCGCAGCAGAAGATCGTTCACTTTTGCGGACATCCGCTCGTCTGAAAACCCCGGCACTTTCCACGTATGTACGATGAGGCGCGGATTTCGGGTAATCCAGGTCGCCAGGGCGCCAGTCACGATTGGGTAGCCCTGTGTAAGGACGTTGATTCCGCCTGACAGGAGAGCAGGCAGATGCCGCAGTCCATTGACCAGCAAACCGCCCTCACGATTCCTGGGGTACACTCTGACCTCACTGCCCCGAAATACTTCTTCATACAGTGCCGCCACATGTTGGCGTACGCCGAAAGCATTGAGGGGTGCGGTCCAGACATGACTGGAGAGGAAAAGGTTCACTATCATGATCGCAATTCCATAAATATTTTATTGCGCTTTTTCTTCTTTCTTCTTTCACTTGCGGAACAGCTTTTTTTTGTCCAGCCTTCCAAAATCAAGACGGTTTCCTCCCAATTAAGTATAAGTCTGAACACAGCGCAGGGAACAGCCTGAGAGGCATATCAATTAACGGTGTCATTACTCTTACCCAATTGAATCGCGACTGATAACCAAGCCAGTTGCGTCCCAGGATTTCAATGTTTTTTAGGCCGAGATCTGCACCTATATAGCGGAGATCCGCAACATCCGGCTCCCTCACATGACCTCGGAATCTATCGTCTTCATACCAATCTTCCATACGAGACCATTTGCCATAACCAAGCGGCACGGTAATTCTTTTTCGCAGGTTCACGCAATTCGGCATACCTATGATAAGCAATCCGTTCGGCTTTAACCACTGCATGACCTTTCGAAAAAGAGGTTTAGGCGAATGATGCCAATGTTCAAGAGAATCAAAAGTGGTAACGACGTCAAATGATCCAATGCCAAATGAGGGTGGGGTTTCGATAACATCGGTATTTATCACCTCGACGTTATATTTATTGTGAACAGTCCGAGGTACTGCCTCAAACTCAGTATTTACCTTATCTCGAAAATCATCGACAAGGATGGAAGACATACCAATTGCAGCACAGCCCACGGAAAACAATCCGATGCCCCCACCAAGATCACAAATTCTAACCCTGCCCTCAGTCCGTTGAAGAACCAGAGAAATATTAAAGGCAATCCTGGGGACATCCATTAACTCTCTGTCGATGAGGTCCTTTGGGTATTCTCGCGCGCAATCTTTGAGAACCGTTAAAAGATTTTCTTTATCTACCATAATAACCTTCTCCTGCAATGGCAATATCAAAACAACGACCTCGTAAAGCTCATGAAGTGCACATCAAAATGTTGACTGCCACACGCGAAACCGCAGCAATGCCGTTTTCCCGGCAATTGCCAGTGCGGCAAGATCTGTCCATGTCACCCATAAAAAGTCTACCATATGTTGTTGGGTATCACGTCCAACCTGTCTGATGATGTAAACACAACGCAGTATATCAGCAACTAACATCGCCAATGCCATCCCGACAAGGCCATACTGCGGCACCAGCCACCAACCCAAGACGACCAAAGCGGCAAGATAAATCACCAATCCGCCGGTATTGGCGCCCACTTTCTGCCGTCCATTCAGGAATTCCGCCAGGGTAGCTGACGAAAGAGTAAATGGGCCTGAAACAAAGAGGAGCCCTACAACCCATGGATTCACTACGAAACCCCGCCCGAACAGCAGTGGGATCAGCCACCCGGCAATCAGCCATAACGGCAGAGAGCATCCGAAATAGATTATCAGACTTCTCCGAAAGGTGAGCGCGATATCTCTATTCCCACCTACAATGCCGAGATGGAACAGATGTGATCCTATTGCACTTCCCACCGGAGAGAACAGGCGGCTGTAGGAATAATAGACAACGAATAGACCCAATGGACCTGCGCCCATGTGATGTTCTATAACAATCTGGTAAGCGGAAATGCTAAATTGGGCCAATGCTGCAGGTATCGCAAAGACTAAGGCCAGACGGAGCGTGCGACGGACATCGCTTGTCTGTGAAGCCGCCACGATGCCGGTGCCACCCGAACGCTGGAATCCACGAAGCAACCATGTCGCCAAAGCCAGTCCACCGTAAACGGCAGCCAGGTTTGCCATTACCACCCAGTCCAGGGATGCCGATGGGGACGCTGCCCAGATGGAAATCAGCAAAATTAGATTGACCACATAGAATCCCAGTCGAACCAGATTGAATCGAACGAAATCACCGGTTCCGTTAAACAGGAACACAACAAGCATGAAAAAATATACTGCTGGAACGTAGGCGAGGTACAATGTGGACAACCCCGCAATATGCGGGTCGGTCAAACGCCAGTGCAAGGCTATGTAGCCAGCCGCCATCGCGGGAATAGTGAGCAGCAGCACCAGCTTGCTGATAGCTGCTATGGGCCGGACAAGCTCCCCTCGACCACTAAGGACAGCCACCGCCCGATCAACGCCCATGAGTGTGAGACCGGCTACAAGCTGAGGGTAGAGCAATACCAGCGCAAGTTCACCTCTCCCGACAGGGCCCAGCATACGCGCTGTCAAGACCGAGGTCGCGAAGGTTATCGCCTGGATGGCAAAATTTGCTGATACCGTTTTGACAATCATCGACACACCAGACGTTTAGCAAGCGCTCCCAGAACAGCCGGCTTGAACATATCGGCAACCAGTACCAGGACGGAATTACGATCAGACCTGCTCGGTATCTGAGGTGTCGTTTTGCGGGCGATTGCTCGAACCAGCGGCAAACGTCGCGCTTCATAGCGCCCCGTTTCCAAGGCAAGATGCTCCACGACGAAGCCTGATTTTTCGAGAAACTGGCGCAATGTGGCGCGGCAAAAGTAACCTACATGCCGCCAGTCGCCCAAGTGTCTGGCCACGAGGGGAGTATAAAGCTCGAACGGCACCTCCACAACAAGGATGCCGCCTTTTTTCAGCACATGATTGGCAGCAGCCAGAAATTCTGTGGGCGAAAAAACATGTTCGAGGACGTGATTCATCACCACGACGTCAAATGTCCCCTCATCCAAGGTCGCTGAGAAAAATCCATGCACCTTCTCTATCCTGGGATCCGCCGGATCGCACTCGGTTGCGTCTGCAACCACAACCCGATGCCGTTGCGCGAGATGTTGACAACACTCTCCGCGTCCACCGCCTACATCGAGCACTGCTGCGCCTTCTGAAATACCGTAGGCAGTCAACACACGTGAGATAACCGCTTGCCTTTCGCTCAGATATGACTTGTTAATTGATTGCTTTTCTTTTGTTTCGTCAAAGGCATTGCCGGTGTCCTGTCTGTACAATGCTGTCATCAGAGTTTCGGAGAACCGTTCAGGCTGAAATATAAAGCGGCAACGCCGACAGACGACTGTCGATAGATGTATCGATACACCCAGCAGTTCCTGCCGCCCTTCCGCCACGCAGGTTCCATTCTGTGTAACGTCGGCTCCGCAAAGATCACAGACGGTGACGCTTTGAATATGTTCCAGCGGGTTCATCTCTCTTTTCAATTTTCAGCACCAACATCGATACAAATATTGGCATAGTAAGATACGTAATCCCATGCGAGCGTTTCGACCTCTATGATCAACGCGCGAACAAAATAGAAATATTGTTGGCAACCGCCCCCGACATCAGCACTTCACCCCAACAATAATATGTGAGACAATCTGGTGAAAATTTGTCTCAAATTTGCCAAAATAATAATTTTCAAGCCCGGGCTGAACTTGATTCTTCGGGCGTGATAACGCGGATAGTATACCCTCAATAATTTCACCCCTGTCGTACGGATTTACCTGTATAATGATTTGCGAGTCCGGGTCATTGATCTCCCACGGATCCTCAAGTCTGCATCCAACCACCGGTACGCCGCAAGCCAACGCCTCCAGAAAAACAAATCTATATGGATAACGATCAAACTCGGGATGACTGCCCGGCATCGCAAAGACATCGGCCAAGCGATAATGGTCCGCCTTTTCAGCCTCTGAGACATAACCCGTAAATATTGTAATGTCAGCAACACCAAGCTCTTTTGCTTTTTCCTCTAATCTTGCCCTATCTTCCCCATCCCCCATCACCAGATACACAAGATTGGGAATTCGCGTTTTAAGCTCCGGCAATACCTCCAGGATTTCATCAAAACCCTTATTCAGGTCGTGGCCGGCATCTAACCTACCGGCCGTCATGACAACTGTTTTTCCTCTGGTCTTATAGCGTTCAATCAAGTCTTCTCTGCGGGGACCGATTCCATATTTTGATTCGTCGACACAATTTGGCAGATAGTAATACTGTTCGTTCGATATTTTTGTCCACTCAATAAATCTTCGCGCCGTTAACCTTCGTATCGAAATGAAAGTCTTCAATCTGCGACACAGGTAGTTCGCAAATCTATGCGAAGTGGGAGTCCATGCCTCAAGCCCGTAGATAACAGGAACAACCGGGCACCGATACAATATGCCGAGCAACCAGGCAATCGGCAACAAATGGAGATGGCCGCAAATAATCACATCAAAACGGGGGGAAGAGAATGCCGTCCGCAGACAAGCGTATAAATACCTGAGCTTGCTGTTTGCAGCTTCTACGCGGTAATCGAGGTTGTCCGGCATCTTCTCCAAACTATAATACACTTTTCTCGGGATGGCCAGCACCCGCTCCATCGTCGGATACGCGCACAACGCCTGGAGGAGATTCCGGTTATACAACGCGATACCGCCACGACCTCCGAAAGCGTCGGGCACAAGGACCAGTATCCTTTTTTTCTCCGCATGGAAGGCCCGATCAATGATCTTTGCCCAGCCCCTGAGACCCCTTTCTGTTTTTCTACCGCCATTGCTCTCAATGAGCCATTCACGCACGGGAACAGTAAAGCCGGTTTTCCCGCGCTCAAGAACCGATGCGGGAAGGGGTTTTGCGGGTGTCGAGGCCAGGGCGCGTTTGTCTGGCCTGTTTTCCGAGCAAAGCATGGGGGCCACCGATCTCAGGAATTCCAGGTCCAGAAAGGGAACGCGAATTTCAAGGGAATGGGCCATGCCTGCCCAGTCCGTATCGCGGAGCAGTTGATTGCGCATGTACCAGTTTAACTCAAGGCCGGAGACCTTCAGATAGTCATTATCAATATGCCCAACCGTCTGCTCCAGCCGTTCGAGCGATTGAAGTTCCTGCAATCCTTCCCGCACCATGTCTTTGTCCAGCAGTCTCTCCATCTCCCACGGCATGAACATGCCGCGCCGCAGCATATAGGCCCCGGCCCAACTGCCACCATATTCAACAAGACCGGCATACTTGGGCGACGTGATGGTTTTTAAGATTGGTGACGATAGAGAGCGAAGAGCTTTGCCCAGAACGGGGACTTTGTTGAATGGCTTGAACGCGTTCACCATGCGCGGGAGCTGGCTAAAACTGGGATAACTGCCGAACAGCTCGTCGCCTCCCAGTCCCGAAATGGCGACCTTCATCCCCGCCTTTGCCGCGGCGAGACTGACGAAATAGGTGTTCACCCCGTCGGTGGACGGCTGGTCCATCACATCCAGGAGCCGTTCGCGTTCCGCGATAAAGTCGGACTTTTTTACCCAGATGGTCTGATGCCGCGCCCCATACTGTTTGGCAATAAGTTCAGCCAACGGCACTTCATCATGTTCCGTGCCGCGAAATTCTTCAAATCCCAGAGTAACGGTATTAAGATTTCCCCCGGCTTCCGCGGCCAGTGCCGTCAGGGTCGTTGAATCAAGACCGGACGACAGGAAGACGCCAACCGGAACATCGGCGATAAGATGATGACGGACGCTGTCGAGAAGGGACTCCCTGAGCTGTATCTGCATCTCTTCGCGCGTCATTGCGGGCGGGTTGATAGACGCCTTGGCCAGTTCATCGCTGATACTGCAGAATGTTGCCGATTCCCCGGCGCCGTTCGCATCAACCCACAGACTCGTACCCGCCGGCAGCGCCCTTATGCCGCGATACAGGGTGTAAGGCTCCGGCACATGGCCCCAGAGAAAAAACCCCACGTGTCCCGCGGGCTCGGTCGCCGTGTCCACCTGCCCGCCTGCCAATAGCGCCTTGACCTGCGAGGCAGCGCGAAAGGTCTTGCCATTGTCCGCGTAGTAAAGCGGCTTGATGCCGAAAGGGTCACGCGCGAGGAACATCCCCTTTTTCCGCGCGTCCCATAGGGCAAAGACGTACATGCCGCGGAGCTCATGGACCATGTCCCGCCCTTTGTCCTTATAGAGATGAAGCAGTACCTCAGTATCGCTGGTGGATCGGAACTGATGGCCCTTATTCTCAAGCCCTTTTCTCAGTTCCCGGTAATTGTAAATTTCCCCGTTGAACACGATCACCACACTGTTGTCCTGGTTCCGCATGGGCTGGGCCCCATGCTCGGACAGGTCGATGATGGCAAGACGCCGGTGACCCATGGCAACTCGCTTGTTCTCTGAATACCACTCCCCTGCCCCGTCCGGGCCGCGCGTGATCATCCGGTCGCGGATCCGCAGCAGCTCGTCCCGGTCAATGGGTTGCGCGCTTTGATGGTAGGCAAATAGGGAGACTATTCCGCACATGAGATTCAGGGTTCAAGGGCTAGGGGACAGTGTTCGGAGTTCAGAGTTCAGAGTTCAGAGTTCGGAGTTCAGGGTTCAGAGTTCAGAGTTCAGGGTCCAGGGGTCAGGGGTCAGGGGTCAGGGTCAAGACCGGTGAAGTCGCGCGATCACGGCTCACTAACCATGTATCCCTTCTTGTGGCCTTCGGTATCAATGCGGTGGGCGGCAAGATCCACCGCGACAGCATCGATCTTTTTCTCCAGATTTTCCTCTACCCGGTCTAGCTTTTCGGAAAGCATCTGATGTCCTTCGGCAACAATCTGAAGTTTGTGCTGAAAATCCTCGGTAAGGATGCCGATATGATGTTTGAAATCCTCATTGGTCGTTTCCCTCTGGCGCTCCAGTTTGCTGTCCACGATATGCGTTACCATCTGCTTGAGCCGATCAAAATCCTTTTCTTCCATGCGATGTCTCCTTCACATAAACCGTCTTATCATCAAATGCATGTTACCATAATTAATCCGGCAGAACAAGAATGCAGGCCGACAAGCCAAAATCACATTCTCGTGATTTTGCCGCGATTTTTGACGAACCAGTCGATCGTCATCCTCAACCCCTCGGGAAGCGAATACCGGTGCTTCCAGCCGAGCTGGTGGAGCCTGGTGACATCCAGCAGTTTTCGCGGCGTTCCATCGGGCTTTGATGTGTCCCATGTGACAGCTCCATCGTAGCCGATCAATTTTTTGATGAGTTCAGCTAATTCTTTGATGCTCAGGTCTTCGCCCGTGCCGATATTGACGATATCGGAGCCGTCATACGTGCTCATCAGGTACACGACCGCGTCCGCCAGATCATCAACATGGAGAAATTCCCGTTTCGCGGAACCCGTTCCCCATACCACGACCTCCCTGTCCCCCGCGATCTTCGCATCGTGAAATTTTCGGATCAGCGCGGGAAGCACATGGGAGTTCTGAAGCTCGAAATTATCGTTCGGGCCGTACAGGTTCGTCGGCATGACGGAGATGAAATTGGTCTGGTACTGCGCATTGAAGCTCTGGCACATTTTGATGCCGGCTATCTTGGAGATCGCGTAGGCATCATTGGTTTCCTCAAGCGGGCCCGACAGGAAATAATCTTCCCTGATCGGCTGGGGGCAGAGCCTCGGGTAAATGCAGGAGCTCCCCAGGAACAGGAGTTTTTTTACGCCGGATCTCCACGCCGCATGGATGACATTGTTCTGCACTTCCAGGTTCTCGTAGATGAAATCGGCCTTGTACAAGGTATTGGCCCGGATCCCGCCGACCTTGGCGGCGGCAAGAAAAACGTATTCCGGACGTTCCTGGTCGAAAAAAGAGGCCACGGCCTTTTGATCCAGCAGGTCCAGTTCTTTTCTCGTTCGCCCGATGATCCCGCCATAGCCTTCTGTTTTGAGCCGTCTGACGATCGCGGACCCGACCATGCCGTTATGGCCGGCGACGAAGATTTTTGAGGTTTTGTTCATGCGCTCTCCGAAAAAGGTTCAGGTCATTCGACTATCGCTCATGATGGTGAGCATGAGTCGAAACCAGTTCAAAGTTCAAGGTTCAGGGTTTAATTAAACGCATAGCGCATGGTGCATAGGGTAGGAGCTCTCTGCTCTCTGCCCCGTCACCTCGCCCCTTTTCTGGACAACACGACCTTGACGGTCTTGATGAAGATGAGAAAATCCAGGAAGGGTGAAAGATTTTTTACATAGAAAAGATCGTACTGGAGCTTTTCCAGGCCGTCTTCAACGGTCACCCCATGCCGGTAATTGATCTGGGCCCAGCCGGTGATCCCCGGCCTGATCGAATGGCGGAGCGAGAAGTAAGGGATCTTGGCTTCGAACTCCCTGACCTCCTCCTCCACCAACGCCCGGGGGCCGATGAAACTGAGTTCCCCTTTCAGGACATTCCAGAGCTGCGGCAGTTCGTCCATCCTGAACTGCCTGATGATCTTTCCGACCCTGGTTATGCGCGGGTCGTTCCTTTCGCCGGCGTGCAGTCGCTCGTGGTCCATCCCGTTCTCCATGGAGCGGAACTTGAGCAGCGTGAATGTTTTGCCGTTCAATCCCACGCGCTGTTGCCGGTACAAAACGGGACCAAAGGAATCAAGCTTGACCACAACGGCGATAACCAGGGCAAGGGGCAGGGTGAAGGCCAGGCCAAGCAGGGACAGGGTGAAATCGAGGGCGCGTTTCAACTTATTGTTGTACACGTTCTTGTTGACTCCCAATAACGGCGTAAAGACAAGCCAGGAGTCGGTCACATGTTCCACGGGGACCTTGCCCGTCGTCTTTTCATAAAAGGTCGGCATATCATAGATCGTGATGCCGTCGAGCTTGCAGTCCAACGCGGACCTGAGGAGTTCGGGGTCACGAAAGTGGCTGTTGGCAAGGACCAGGACATTTACCCCCAATGCCCTGCTCATCTGCCGCAAGGTCGCGTGTCTGCCGGAGCCCCCGTGAACATCGGATGATTGCCACAGGGGGGAGCTGTCGTCGGTTATGCATCCGAGCATACGATAGTCCGGATTGTTGTCCGTGATATGCAGCAGCGCCTCGCCCGACCTGCCCGCGCCGATGATCAGGAGCTTCTTCGGATTTATCAATCTCTTTTTGAACATTGAAAGAAAGGCAAGCCGCCAGTAGTAGGTGCCGGCGCCGGCCAGCGTAAAGCATAACAGGAACACCCCCCTGCCTGACCTCAGGTCCGGCCGGAAAAAGAAGTACAGCGCGAGCAGCCCCGCGGTTATGACCACGCCGGTCACGTGCCGGAACAGGTATTTGACGCGCTGGGAGATAAGCTCGATGTTGTAGGAATCCAGCAGATAAAAAATAAAAAGAGAGACAATAAGAAAGGAGAGGCCCGATATCACGGCAATGATGTTGTACCGGATGGACGGGCCGAACCAGATCAGCAGCGACAGCCCGTAGGAGAAGGCGATGATGCCGATATCCCCTGCCATCAATACCATGCTTTTTTTGGGGAAATGAGT
Source organism: Nitrospirota bacterium (assembly GCA_023229435.1). Taxonomy (NCBI): domain Bacteria; kingdom Pseudomonadati; phylum Nitrospirota; species Nitrospirota bacterium. The sequence goes on along the minus strand of JALNZF010000004.1, from coordinate 52,848 downwards.
AAATTTCATCTGAGAACCAATACCGTCCTTCTCGCAGGCTTGCAGGCGCTCTTAGAGTCAGTTATGCGTTCAATGTTAAAAAAGTTCAAAGTTCAATGTTCAATGTTAAACCCTGAACTCCGAACCTAGAACCTTGAACCCTGAAACTTGAACCTGCTTGTTCGCCTTGCTACAGCGATACATTCACCATAATGATGGAAGAATGTTCCGTGTAATTGTTCCCGGGAATGCTGGAATGCCGTCCCTGCCAATTGTGATCAACGGCGAACTCGAGCCAGTCCTTTGCCTGGTACCTGAGGCCGATCCCGCCGAGGATCGTCCGATCGGTCCTGGAAAAATAAAGGTCATGAACCGTGGCGCCGCGAAACACATAGGCCCACTCCTTGATAAACCGATGCGTGAACTCTGCATAGCCCCCGGTCGTTATGAAATAATTGCCGCCCGGGATATCCGGTTCATTCATGCTGCGCCGGGCCGTTAGAACGATTGTCATGTCGCTGGTAAAATTATGGCGCACATCAGCGGACCCCACCTTTACCGTGCCGTTGGTCCTGGTGGAGGATGTGAAGTTTTTCCGTGCCAGACCGGCTTTGATCGTGCCCTTGGACCAGGTGGAGAAATCCCAGGTTGCCCCGGCCTGCATCGTGTCGACGCTGCTGTCGAGTTCGAGTGTATCTTCGGAATAGGCAATGTTCCGGCGGCCGTACTCGATGAACACCGACGCCCGGGGAAGGACCCGGTAGAAGACTGCGCCCGAAAGCTCGCCTTCTTCGCGGTCCCTGAAATGACCGGTAAGGTACCGCCAGTTGGACTTCGTATAATCAAGGTGTATCCTGGCACGGTCCGAGAACCGGTATGCAGCCGATACGGCAGCCGCATTGGCGTGAAAAACCTCACTGTTCCCCGAAACGGATGAACTGCGCGGCTCATGGTCACAATCAAGTTTATCGGAGAATCGCATGCCGAAGCGGTCGCCGAAATTGAGGTCCATGGCCGCATTCACGTGGTGATCGTTGATGTCCTCGCTTCTGAACTTCTTCCCATATCGGGTAATGACGGAATAATATTCCAGTTCCGCGAAATGGGACTGGAACGGCAGTTTCACCCGGATCCCCGGCGTGATCGTGGTGATCGCATCCCTTTTTCGATCATCGGCCGTAAAAAAAATGTTGTCGCTGAACGTCTCGGAGAGTGCAAAAAACGGATTGATCTTCAGGGGCCCGATCAAGAATAGTTGCGGCGTCTGTGATAATGAGGGGAGCCGCGTGAGCACCACGCCGCCCATTCCGAAGATCGCCGGAGGGGGCTCAAGAGAATGGGGGGTTAAAGCGACTTTTGAAAAGGTTGAAGGGCTGAAAATCGGCTTCTCCGGAATTTTCTCAGGGGTCTTTCCGACGGTACTGGCGGTCAACAAGGCGCGTTCCACTGCGCTGGGTGACTTTCCTGCATCCGCGGCCCCGACATAAATGGTTTTTTTATCAGCTCCCGCATCGAGGGCTGACTTCACCACGACATCCAACGGAGCGCCTGCCTTCAGGGCTGTCTTGACAACGATTTGAGCCGGGTACCCTTCGCCGATGGCGGTATGCACCACCAGAGAAGGATCAATCCCTGTCTTAATGGCCGCGGCCACGACATCCCCGACATAGACGAATTTTTTGGTCAGTCCCGCATTCGTGGCTGAGTTCAGCACAATATCAAAGGGAGCGCCCGCCTTGAGAGCGGCTTTGATAACGATTTCCGCAGTGTAGCCTTCGTTAATGCATGTATATACCACCAAGGATGGATCAACACCGACCTTAATGGCCTCGGCAATGACCTCATGGATGCCTTTTCCCGAGGTCACGGAACTATTGAAGATATCTTTCAGCGGTACTCCCTCGTCAACTTCCCGCGCCATCTCCGCTTCGGCGGCCGTCCAAACCTGTCTCGTTTGTTCAACTGGTTCAGCGGCCCCCGCCCGCAGGGGAACCATCATGATCATGCCCCCAAGAAACAGCGCGACCGCTGCTGCGAGGCTGAATATTCTCTTGACACTGCTCTTTTTCAATAGGATGCCCTCCCTATCAATACAAACGCATAAGATACTGTTACATGTAGGGCAAGGCTTTAGCCTTGCTTTAAGCAACCCTGAAGGATTGCCCTACAAAAGAGCTTTAAGCAACCCTGAAGGGTTGCCCTACAAAAGAGATAACAACAATTATTGCGTTTGCTATAATTACTCCAGATTTATGATTATGGCACACAAGGCCCTTTTCCGCAAATAATTTATGCGGCCCCGTCGCTAACCTGCGGGTTTATCGGAAAGTCTTCAGCTTCTTTTCTTATACCCTATTGTCTTTTATAACACGATCATCAACGCTGAGCAGAAATATATCCTGTTTTGTTCCGAATAGTTGAAGGGTTGAGTGAGCGGCCGATAGGGAAGAGGTTTCGCTTGCAATCGATACGCGGAATTATAACGGGCACGTCAACAGATTTACTGGCCGATTTTGCTCAAGCGGTCCGTTGCAATGTCCGCCTCGGCAGTACCGTGATGTTCTTTAATGACCTTGTTGAGATATTCCCTGGCCTTTTCAGTGTTCTTCGCGTTCAGATAGGACAGGCCGATCTTGAGCTTGGCCCCGGGCACCTTTTCGCTGCGGGGATAGGATGTGATAACCAATCCAAAGGCCTCGATGGCCCTGGTGAAGTCCTTCTTTGAGGCGTAACACTCGCCGATCCAGTACTGGGCGCCGGCCGCCAGGCTGGTGTCCGAAAACTGAACGATATAATTTTGAAAACCGGCGAGCGCAAGATCGTAATTCCCCTTGTCGAAATCGTTCTTTGCCTGGCGATAGGCCTCCGAAGGTTCAATGGTCTTTAGCGTGGATTTTTTATGACTGTCAGACGCGGTCCCGGACTGAACGGTCGCCGCCATCGGGGTCCCCGCGTTCGACAACCTGACCTTTGCCTCGAGTTCTTCGATCCGCACATTGAGTTCCGCTATTTTGACGCTCTTATCATCAAGTTTCTGCGCAACTTCCGCGATACGGAAGTTATTTTCCTCGAGCTTGCCCTGGAGGATCTGGATATCCGTGGACAGCTGGTCCGATTTTGCGCCGTAATCGGCCAACGCCTTCTGCATGTCGACCGTCCCCTTGACGTTTGCATCGAGGATATCAAGGCGCTTCTGCAGATACATGACCTGATCCTTCGTGGCCCTCGTATCCTCGCGCTGCTCGGACATGTCGGTGCTGATCTTTACGATTTCCGCCTGGGGAACGCAGGCGGCCAGCAGCAGGAGAAAGCTGGTGATGGCAAGAAAGGGCTTGGTCGTCATCGTGTCTTTTCCGAATAGTAATAAAATGATAGCGTACGGGAATCTGCGTCGCAGAAAAGAGAAGGGAAGAAAAATCCGAAGATGTCCCGCCGAATTCCCCTTCCCCGTCTCATGAGCATGCCGATCCTACGGTGTCTCTGCAATGAAATCGTCTCTCCGGTTTTTCTGCCAACAGCCTTCACTGGCCTCGCCGCAGACGGGTTTTTCCTTTCCGTAGCTGACGAGCGAAATCCGTTTCGCGGAAATGCCCATATCGACAAGATACTTCTTTGCGCCTGTTGCGCGGCGTTGCCCGAGGGCCTGGTTGTATTCCTTGGTGCCGCGATCATCGCAATTCCCCTCGATCCTGATCTTCACGCTGGGATTGGCCTTGAGCCACTGCGCATTCGCCGACATCACGGCCCTGGCGTCATCACGAACAACGGACCGGTCGTAGTCGAAGTAGATTGGCTGCAGACCCGCTGCGGCGGTTGCGGCGCGCTCCATGTCTTCCTCTTTTGCCCTCTGCTTCGCCGCCTGTTCGTCCTTCGTCTCTCCCTCTCCTGTCGCGGGCTCGGCAACAGAGGCCGTTCCCTTCGGGGTTTCCGGCGAGGCGGTCACCTGCGCCTTCTTGGGGCAGCCCCAAAAGGCAACCATGCTAAGCAGTACGATTACACCAAGCAAGAAAAAACGTTTGTTCTTCATCATGAACCTCCTTAACAGTGTACGAGAGTCCCTCTGTAATAGTTGTCGAAAAAGGCAGGATGCAACACGTGCCGGCGAATTTTCACGCTTCCGTTTAACTGCCGTTAAGATAGCATACAAGCCGGATGATGTCAACGGGAAAGGGTTTTTACCGCAGGGTGGACGCTCTCCGGGCAAAAAAGAAGACGGTCTGCAAAATATTGTTTTTCCGGCTCCTGGCACGACTCTACGGTGCTATTTTAGCCCCTTCACTTCTCTTATCACCGCCGAGACTTGTCCTGAGCGCAGCCGAATGGACGCACAGGTCCCCTGACCTTCATTCACGAAACGTCTTACCAACGATTCTCGTGGACACGGGAACCGTCGAAGCGGTCCCCTGCTGTCTTTTCCTCAGCGGGAAAACCGATCGGGATGAGCGAAAACGGTACAATAGGGTCCGGCAATTTCAGGAGCGTGCGGAGGTTCAGGACCCGGTCCTCCGTGGGATATACCCCGCACCACACCGCGCCGAGTCCCCTGGCGTGGACCGCGAGCAGCATGTTCTCCGTTGCCGCGGCACAGTCGAGCACCCAGTATCCTTTATATTTCTCGAGCGTTGTGTCTCCGCACACGAGGATGGCAACCCCGGCCTGCTTCAACATCGCGGAATAGGGATGGAATTTCGGGATCTCATCGAGCAGCGCCCGGTCGGTCAGAACGATAAAGTGCCAGGGTCGTTCGTTCCCTGCCGACGGAGCGCTCATTGCCGCATGCAGGATCTCGTTGATGACCTCCCGGGATACCGGCTTTGTCGTGTATTGGCGTATGCTTTTCCGTGAAAGAATCGTCTCCATCGTCCCCATTCCCGTTTACCTGCCTTTCCGGTAGATTTCACTTCTTGCCTGGATAGTATCATAGCACAATAAATGCGCAGTGCAGTCGTGTTCCCTCCGCATCTCCGTGCCATCGTGTTTTTCGTTGGGCTCAAGCAATAAAACTTTGTCCTGAATAAATTATGCGGTAAGCCGCAATCGTATGATAACGCTCCCGGTGTATCTTCACGCGTAGTTACGGATTTGCCCATCACCCCTTCGTCATTGCTCAGGGCTTAGTCCTCTCCCCAGCGGGGAGAGGGTTGGGTGAGGGGGCTTCCGCAGGAATATAATATTATATTTCAAAGGAGGTCGCCATGGCTTCGAATAAAACGATCATTGCCGAGAACGTCCAGGACTGTCTCGATCAGTCAGACTGGAGTGCTGCCATCATCGAGATGGAAAAGTTGTTCGCCATCGACCAGGACCCGCATATCAGGGTGAGGATCGGCGACGCCCGGCGGAAGCTCAACGGGAACCATGCGGCGATACGGGAATATCTCCGCGCCGCCGACCTGTTCGCGGAAAAAGGGTTCGTGGTCAAGGCGCTGGCACAGTACAATCTGGCCTTGAGGCTCGATTCCTCGAATACGTACGCCCGGACAAAAATGGAGATGCTGGAGATGCTTCGCCCGGGCAGGCCGGAGACGAAGCTGGAATTCATGCCGATGGAATATCGCGCGCCGCAGCTGCCCAGCTGTTGTTTGGGGGCCCCGGGATACTCCTCATGAGAAAGGCTTCAGTGAGCCGCCCTCCGGAACATATCTTCCGGAGTCTCCACTACCCTGCCCTGCTCGTCCTTCTTGAGATACCGATGGATGAGGATGGTCAGTGCGGGGGGGACAGTTGTGGTTCAGGCATGTTCATGGTTATTTTCTGTCTCTTTAATGAAATGTTGCCGCTGTTGCAAGGGGAATATCCTGTCGGATAATACCAAGAAAGCGCTGACAACGACCTCAGAAGTAAGCGATGAACAAGCCAAGGAATGTCAGGCTCTTAGCCACCTCGATCCAGCCCGTGGTCTGGAGCCGGACTTTATAGAGCGTGGCTGCCATGACGAGGTTCTCGATAAGCGGCAGGAGTATGACGAGGGTGATGTTAAAATGGTAGTACAGGTAGGCGGCAAGGACCACATGCAATCCGGTCAAGACCCGGTCACTCGTCTTTCTGAGAAGTATGGCCTTGATCTTGAACACGCCGGCAGTGAAGTAAAGGGCCACTCCCACGAACAGCCGGACATCGAGGCCGCCCGTGATCAGAAATTTAGCGATGACCGCCGCCAGACTGATCAGCGTGAAACCCAGGACCTCGGTCAGGATGAAATGCTCGCCCGCGAACTTGTTCATCAAGAGATAAGCGCCCGGAAAGATCAGGAGGGGCAGCAGCCCGGGGATGTTCGTGTTGAAGATCGCAAGCAAAATTACGGTTGCAATGACAATCTGCCCGAGAAAGATCGCCAGGGACATTCTGTCCTCTGTCCGGCGGAGCCATTTTGTTAATGCCTGTTTGGAATTGATCAGCAGACCGAGGGACAGGAAGAGCGGGATCAGGGTCCAGGAGAATGCGCGGCTTACGCCCACGCCGATCAGGAAAACGATTATCAGGACGCTCCAAGCGCCGTACTCCTTCAGGAAATATCCTTTTATCTCAGATCGCATGATAGGAAGTATATCACGAAGAGAACGGGAGGATTATGAGACAAATCATATGGCAAGCAAACAAGCTGGAAAGCCTGCAAGCCTGATAGCTTGCAAGCCGGTACCTGCTACATGATCCCCGCGATCGAGGCACGCGCGAAGTTCAGGAGGTCCGTCGGGTACACGCCGATGACGATCACGGCGGTTGCCGATATCGCAAGCGCGAGCGCGAGGGACGGAGCGGTTGAGAGCTCGATGGGGGCCTTCGGCTCGCTCATGTACATGACCATGATGACCCGGAGATAGAAGTAGGCGCTGATGGCCGAGAACACCACGCCCGCGACGGCAAGCCAGATAAGACCGGCCTGCACCGCGGATTTAAAAATGTAGAATTTTCCCACGAACCCGGCAAGGGGCGGTATGCCCGTCAGCGAGAACATGAAGATGAGCATGAGAAACGCCGCGGTCTTGTTGGTCTTGCCCAGACCCGCGAAGTCCGTTATTTCCTCTCCCCGTTTCCCCGCCTTCCGCAGCATGATCACCACTCCAAAAGCGCCCATGTTCATGAGCGCGTAGATGCAGACATACAGCATCACGCTCGCCGCGCCTTCCGGCCCGCCCGCCGCAAGACCGACGAGGGCGTACCCGGCATGGGCGATGGACGAATAGGCCAGCATGCGCTTGATGTTCGTCTGCGACAGGGCCAGAATATTTCCCACTGCCATGGTCAGCACGGCAAGGCCGGCGAGGATCGCGGTGGAATGCTCGTGCAGGGGCTCGAGCGTGTAGAGAAATATCCGGATCAGGACGGCGAAGCCGGCGACCTTGGGCCCTGCGGACATGAACGCCGTAACCGGTGTGGGCGCCCCTTCATACACATCGGGAACCCACATGTGGAACGGCACGGCGGCCACTTTGAACCCAAAGCTCACGATCAGCATGATCATGGACAGGAAGAGAACGGGATTCATGAGGTCCGCGTCGCGCAGGAACGCGAGGATCCCCGCGATTTTTGTGGTTCCCGAAAGCCCGTACAGAAGCGACATGCCGTACACCATGATGGCGGATGAGAAAGCGCCGAGGACCAGATACTTGATGGCCGCCTCGTTCGACCGGCTGTCCCTCCGCATAAAGCCCGCAAGGATATAGAGAGAGAGGGCCATGAGTTCCAGACCGAGATACAGGGTGATAAGGTCGCCTGCCGACGCCATCATCATCATCCCGCTCGTGGAAAAGAGCATCAGCGCGTAATATTCGCCGCGGTTGATCTCCTCGATCTTCACATAATTGATGGACACCAGGATGCCGAGTCCGCAGGCAATATAGAAGACGAACTTGAAGTACGAAGAAAAGGGATCGAGAAGGAACGTACCTTCAAAGAAAGATCCGCTTATCGTCATCAACTTGGAGCTCACAAACGCGGCAATGATGATACCGCACAGGCTGAACCACCCGAGAATGGCCTTGCGCTCCTTATCGACAAAAAAATCGAAGATAAGCACCAAAAGCGCCACGATGATCACGACAAGCTCGGGAAGTATCGGGAGGATGGTTTGCTGAAGCTGCTGATACATGCTGGACATCGGGTTCTCCTTGACCTTAATTTCCTATAAGCGTGCCCAGCGCCTGCGTCACCGCCGGGGCGGACTGCATTTTTGCATTCACGTGCTGGAGCAGGTTCGCCACCGAAGTGTGCATGACCCCGAAGGCCGCGTTCGGGTACAGACCGACGATGAACACCAGCGCAACGAGCGGTAGCGCCGCGACCACCTCACGCGCGTTCATGTCCGCGAGGTGTTCATTGTGCGGATTGGTGATTGTTCCGAAGGCAACGCGCTGGTAGAGCCAGAGCATGTATCCCGCGCCAAGGATGATGCCGAGCGAGGCGATCACGGCATAGGGTTTGTAATGCAGGAACGCGCCGAGCAGGATCGTGAACTCGCCGATGAAGCCGTTCGTGCCGGGCAGACCGATCGAGGAAAGTGTGATGATCATCAGGAATGTGGCATAGACCGGAACCTTTGCCGCAATGCCGCCGTAGTCGGCGATCAGCCTGGTGTGCGTGCGCTCATAGATCACGCCCACGGCAAGGAACAGCGCTCCGGTGGACACGCCGTGATTCAGCATCTGGAGAATGCCGCCCTCCATGCCCTGGAGGTTCATCGCGAAGATGCCGAGCGTCACAAAACCCATATGGCTCACGCTCGAATAGGCGATAAGCTTCTTGAAGTCCGTCTGGGCAAAGGCCATGTAGGCGCCGTAGATGATGCCGATCACGGACAATATCATGATCGCCGGTGTCCAGGCAATGGCCGCGTCCGGGAAAAAAGGCAGCGAGAACCGGAGGAAGCCGTACGCGCCCATCTTGATGAGGATCCCCGCCAGGATGATGCTGCCCGCCGTCGGCGCCTCCACGTGAGCGTCCGGCAACCAGGTGTGGACCGGGAACATCGGCACTTTGACCGCGAACGCCGCAAAGAACGCCGCGAATGCCCAGAACTGGAATGCCGGGGTGAACTGGTGGTTCATGATCGCAAGCACGTCAAAGGTATTGCCCGCGGCAAAATACACCGCAATGATCGCGACAAGCATGAGCACACTTCCGACCAGGGTGTAGAGAAAGAACTTGACGGCGGCGTAGAGCCGGTTCGGGCCGCCCCACACGCCGATCAGGAGGTACATGGGGATCAGCATGGCTTCCCAGAACAGGTAGAAGAGGAACAGGTCGAGGGAAAGGAATACGCCGATGATCGCCGCCTCCAGGAACAACATCGCGATCATGAACTCCCTCACGCGGTCCTGAATGGCTGTCCACGACACCATGATGGAGATCGTGGTGAGCAGCGTGGTCAGTGCCACGAACAGAATGCTGATGCCGTCAACGCCGAGTCGATAGTTGATGTCCCATGCCGCGATCCAGGACAGGCTCTCGCCGAACTGCATGTGCGGCACGGAGCCGTCGAAATTCAGGAGAAGCGGCACACACAGGCCAAGCTCGACGATCGAGAAGGCGAGCGCGATCCAGCGAACTGCGGCCGCTTTCCGGATGAACAGCAGGATGAACGAGCCGAGCACCGGGATGAATATCATGAGGCTCAGCAACGGATAATCGAGCTGGTGGAGTTTAAGTTCGAGCATGGATCGGGCTCCTTAGTAGTTCGAGGTTCAAAGTTCAAGGTTCAGGGTTTGGAGTTCGGGGTTAAGAATTCAACCTTGAACCGTGAACGCTGAACGTTACTTTAAAACTTTAAAACATAGTACAATCCGAGCAGCACCACGAGGCCCAGGCCCATGGTGAAGGCGTACTGCTGTAAATAGCCCGTCTGGAGCTTCCTGCCGCTCTGGCTTGCCCTGCCGATGGCATTTGCCAATCCATTGACAAAACCATCAATGATTTTGACATCTCCCACCGTGTAGAGGAACTTCGCCGTCTTATGGACCACGCCGTCCACGAAGACGGCGTTATAGATCTCGTCAACATAATATTTGTTAAGCAGCAGGGTGTACGCGCCTTTGAATTTTTTCACGATGCGATCGGGGACCGCGGTGTTTTCGACATACAGCGAGTAGGCAAGTCTGATGCCTCCGAGCGCAACGATGACCGAAAAGAACATCAACCCGAGCTCAAGCCAGTGGCTTTCCTCCCCCGCATGCACGGCATGGGGGAAGAGCGGCGCAAGAAAATCACCGAACAGGTTCGCATGCGAAATGATCGCGCCCGGCATGCCGATCCATCCGATGACCACGGAAAAAAATGCGAGGATCACGAGCGGCACGGTCATCACCTGTGGAGATTCGTGCACGTGGTGCAGGACCTCGTGGTCAACGCGTGATTTTCCGTAGAAAGCAAGGTAGATCAGCCTGAACGAGTAGAACGCGGTCATGAACGCGCCGACCACGCCGAGCACCCAGAGCGCCCGCCCGAGCGGCGACGCATTGTAGGCGCTCCAGAGGATCTCATCCTTGCTGAAGAAACCCGCGAACGGGAAAATGCCGGCGAGCGCCAGTGAGCCGATGATGAAAACGATGTGGGTGATCTTTATCCTGGACCTGAGCGCGCCCATCTTGCGCATGTCCTGCTCGCCGGACAGCGCGTGGATGACGCTGCCCGAGGCCAGGAACAGGAGCCCTTTAAAGAAGGCGTGCGTCGTAAGGTGGAAGATGCCGGCCGAGAACGCGCCGACCCCCAGCGCGAGGAACATGTAGCCGAGCTGACTGATCGTGGAATAGGCGATCACGCGCTTGATGTCGTTCTGCACCAGGCCGATGGTGGCGGCAAAGACGGCGGTCAGGCCGCCGACGATCGCCACCGTGTTCATCGCGGTCTCGGAGAGCGAGAAGATCGGTGCGCAGCGCGCGATCATGAACACGCCGGCGGTGACCATGGTCGCGGCGTGGATCAGAGCGCTGACCGGAGTCGGACCTTCCATGGCATCGGGCAGCCAGACATAGAGCGGCAGCTGGGCGGACTTGCCCGTTGCGCCAAGGAACAGGAGGAGCGCGATGAGCGTTATGACGCTGATCTCACCGCCAAAAAGATGGTACGTGGTGGTCCCGACGAACGAGGGCACCGACGCAAAGACCTCCGAGAAATCAAGCGTTCCGAAGGTGAGAAAAATGAGCAGGACTGCGAGAACGAACCCGAAGTCACCGACGCGGTTCACGACAAAGGCCTTAATGCCGGCGTCCGAGGCGGATTTTTTCTCGTACCAGAATCCGATCAGCAGGTAGGAACAGAGGCCGACGCCCTCCCAGCCGACAAACATGAGCAGAAAGTTATTGGCCATCACCAGCACGAGCATGAAGAACGTAAAGAGCGCCAGGTAGGAGAAAAACCGGGGATATCCCTTGTCGCCGTGCATGTAGCCCACGGAGTAGATATGGATGAGCGAACTGAGTGTGGTCACGACGAGCAACATGACCGCGGTAAGCTGATCGATCTGAAACCCCACGTTCACCGAGAGGGTCCCGATGGAGATCCAGGAGTAAAAGTTCTCGTTGAGTTGCACGCCGCCGACCACATCGAAAAATGCGCTGACGGACAGGATGAACGCGCCGATAACGCCCGCAATGGGAAAATAGGCCGCCTTTTCCTTCAGGTATTTACCGAACAAACCCGCGATCAAAAAGCCGGCGAACGGCAACAGCGGTATCAAGGTATACTTGAGCATAAACACCTCTATGATGAAAATTCCAAATAACAAATCCGATCAATCTGCGGTAACGGCAACGATGCCCGTTTCGTTATTCGGTCATGTGGTTCGTAGTGAAACGTTGCCGATCACCGGTCCACGATACGGGCCTCGTTACCGACAAACGTCGCCTTTTTCGCATTATCCCTTCATGATAGTAAACTCATCCGCGTACACGGTCCCGCGGTTCCGCGAGATCAGGATGATGATCGCAAGCGCCACAGCCGCCTCTGCCGCCGCCACGGTGACGACAAAGATCACGAATATCTGGCCGGTGAGCGATTGCAGATAGTGTGAAAATGCGATCAGGTTGATGTTCGCCGCGTTCAGCATGAGCTCGATGGACATGAGAATAATGAATATGTTGCGCCGGGAAAGCACGCCGACGACACCGATGGTGAACAGCGCCGCACTCAGCATTATGTACCAGGACAGGGGTATCATATAACCTCCAGCAATAAAATGCAAAATTCAAATCTCAAAATGTACAATCTATATCAACAGCCCTGCCATTTTGCCTTTTGCACTTTGCATTTACTCTTTTTCCTGCTTCTTCGCCAGCATAACAGCGCCCACCAACCCCACGAGGAGGATGACGGATGCGATCTCGAACGGGATCAGATACTTCTGATAGAGTACGATGCCCAGTTCCTTGATCCCCATGTCGGCAGGCCACATGGATTGACCCGCCTCTGCCGGGAACGAACCGCGCGAGATCAACAGCATGATCTCTCCCGCAATAAGCACGCCGAATGCGATCATCCAGGGCCAGAACCGGTTCGCCCGGGCAGCGGAACTTTCCTTGTCCACATTCAAAAGCATGACTACAAAAAGGTAAAGGATCAGGATGGCGCCGGCGTACACAATGAGCTGCACTGCAGCGAGGAACTCGGCATGGAGCAGCACAAAGACACCCGCGATATGGAAAAACAGGAGCAGCATGAACATGATGCTGTGCACCGGGTTTCGGCGCGTGATGGTCAGAAGCGCCGATACTAGGATAACAAGGGCGAAGTAGATGAATATGATCTTGTTCATCATGGTTTTTTTGCCGCCTTCCTGCCCATATAGTTGTCCCCCACTTCAACGAGACGGTCTCTGGTGTAGAACGCGTCCTTCCGGGAATAACAGGCAAGCTCGAATTCGGGCGTCATCAGGATCGCGGACACCGGACACGCATCGATGCAGAATCCGCAGAACACGCACCGGAACAGGTCGAGTTCATAGGAGTTCACGACCTTTTCGTGCCCGGGCCCCTCCGTGGTGACCACGGTTATGGCCTTGGCCGGACAGACCGCCTCGCACAAACCGCACCCGATGCACGCCGGGTTCCCCTTCTCATCCCGCCGCATGGCATGAAGCCCGCGCGAGCCCGGGATCGGCTTGCGTTTGAACGTCGGGTACTGCCGGGTGACCGCCGGGGCCAGCATGGTCTTGAGCGTCAGGGCCAGGCCCTGGGCTATCTCGACCAGGAAGATCATTTTAAGCAGCTTTTTCACTTTGTTCATCGTAGTAGACCCCTTGCTTCCCGCGTCCCTCGTCCTACGTCCGTCATCCCACTTCTCACCGCCCCTACAGCCATCCCATCTGTTTCATTCCCGCCGCCACCAGCAGGGTGCCGAGCGACAGGGGCAGCAGGAACTTCCACGAGAGCGTCATGAGCTGGTCATACCGATACCGCGGGAGCGTGGCCCGAAGCCACATATAGAAGAAGAGAAAGAAATACAGCTTAACAAGCAGCCACATCGTCGGTGGAACTGCGGCCAGCAGGCGGTTTATCCAGGCTATCGGAGCAATATGGCCGAGGGTTTGCGGCAGGATCTGCACCGGCAGCCACCCCCCGAGGAACATGATGGAGACAAGCAGCGACACGACCATCATGCTTATATATTCGGCCATGAAGAACAACGCAAACCGGATGCCGCTGTACTCGGTGAAGTACCCGGCCACAAGCTCGCTCTCCGCCTCGGGCAGGTCAAAGGGCACACGGTTCGTTTCGGCGATGCCTGCAAACAGGTAGAGAAAGAACGCCACCGGACCGACCGGCAAGGCCGCAATGAACCACCGGTTCTCCTGGGCATTCACAATATCCGACAGGTTCAGCGACCCGGCCATGAGCACCACGGTGATGATGGCGAAAGCCATGGGGATCTCGTAGCTGATCATCTGGGCCGCCGAGCGGAACCCTCCCATGAGGGAATATTTATTATTGGAAGCCCAGCCCGCCATGATCACGCCATAGGTCCCGACGCTGGCAAATGCGAGGATATACAGCACGCCGATGTTCAGGTTTGACACGGAAAGCGGCACCTTTTTGGTGAGAAGTCCGAACAAATCCGTGGACGGACCGAAGGGGATGACAACAATGGCGCCGAAGGCCATGGTGAGCAGGATGAGCGGCGCGATGCGGAACACCCATTTATCGGCCTTGGCCGGGATGATGTCCTCTTTCATCATGAACTTTATTCCATCCGCAATAGGCTGGAGCAGCCCGTGCCATCCGGTCCTCATCGGCCCGAGCCTCGCCTGCATGTGCGCGAGCACCTTGCGTTCCATATAGGAAAGATAGGCGGCGTTCAGCATGACAAAAGCCAGCAACAGGACCACCGGAACAACGAGGCTGGTGACGATATTCACGATTTGATGTATTCCTGGCATGTTCTGCTCCTACACTTCGATCTTAAGGTGTCGTATGGTCCCTATCTCATGGGAGCGCGTGATCGTACCGCCTGAAGAGAAGAGCAGCCGCTCGGCAGTGATCACTTCCTGCTTCATGATCGAATCGGACGACAGTGAAAGGTCCACGTCAGTGTTCATCAGCGGGGACTTCTCGCGCGGCCAGCATGCGCCGACCGCGAGGTCCGCGTACAGGGGCACGATGGACCTGATCTCGTTCATGATGTCCCGCGGAGAGGCATATTGCAGGGACCCGCCCATACGCCTCGCGATATCCATGATGATCTCCCAATCAGGCCGTGACTCGCCGACCGGCTCCTCCGCCTTGTTCAGCTGCTGAAGCCTGCGTTCGAGGTTGGTGAACGTCCCGGTCTTCTCCGCGCTCGCCGCCGCCGGGAGCACCACATCGGCGATCTTCGCCGTCTCGGTCATAAAGATATCCTGAACAACGAGGAAATCCAGTTTGTCGAGCGGCTCCCGGAGATGCCGATCGCTCCCCACCGGATCGTCGCCCATGATGTACAGCGCCGCGAGCTTGCCCGGCGCAATGGCATTGATCATCTCGACGGCATTCATGCCCGGCGTGTCCGGCAGGATCGCATTCCACGCGCCCGCGAACGATGCGGTCGTGTCCGCGTCCACCCTGCGATACCCCGGGTAATAGGCCGGGTTCACTCCCATGTCGAGCGATCCCTGGAAGTTGCTCCGACGCACAAGCGGATAGTGCGTCACGTTCTTGAGCTGTCCCGAGAGGACCTTGATATTCACGAACTCCTTGTTGGTCACCCGGGCGGGGACGATGATCGCGACGCTCGCGGCCGTTTTCAGAAGTTCCACGGCGTTCAGCACCTCGCTCCTGCCCTTCGCGGAAGAGAAAGCGGAAACCAGTTCTTCGACCGCTTTTTCCGAGCTCAGCGGGATGACCACCGAGGCGAGCCGGTTGAACTTATTGCTCTCACTGCTGTTGACGAGGATGACCTTCCGGTCCTTCTGGTGCGCCGCGCGAACGATCTCGATGCCGGTGAGCGGATTGATCTCGCCCACATTGCTGTCAAGCACGAGAATGACGTGGTGCTCGCCGATCTTGTTCAATTCACCCGAAAAGAAGGCGGCATTCAGCCCCTTCGGCGCCTTGAGCCTCGCGAGCATGTCGACATTATTCGTCCCGACCACGGCGCGCATGAACTTCTGGAAAAGGTAACTGTCCTCGTTCGTGGTCCGGACCGAACCAAGTCCGCCGATGCTCCCGGGCCCGCGTTTGTTCTTGATCACCTTGAGATTGGTCGCGATGACCGACAGCGCCTCGTCCCAGGTACAGTCCATGAGCACGCCGCCGACCCGCATTTTCGGGGTCGTGATCCGCTCGCTGCTGTGAGCGGCGTCCCAGCCGAAACGGCCCTTCGCGCACAGGTAGTTGCCCCGTGCCGGACCCACGCGCATAATCTTCCCGTCGCGCGTCTCATAGCTGATGCCGCAGCCGCAGCCGCAGTAGTTGCAGACCGACGTGGTCCCCTCGAGGTTCCAGGAGCGCGCTTTATATTTGAACTGGCGCGTCGTGAGCGCCCCCACGGGGCAGATCTCGGTGCATTCGCCGCAGAACTCGCAGTCCAGCGGCCGGTCGAAATCGGTGCTGATGCGCGCCTTCGTACCGCGTCGGGTGAAGGCCCACTCTCCCACGCCGTTCTGCTCATCGCAGATCCTGACGCATTTTCCGCAGAGAATACAGCGGCTGATGTTCCGCTCGATGATCGCGCTCTCGTAATCCGGCGGCAGGTAGCCCTTTTCAGCATCGAACCGGCTCGTACCGAGCCCGTACTCGTGCGTAAGGTCCTGGAGCTGACATTCGCCCGCCTTGTCGCAGACCGGGCAGTCAAGGGGATGCTTGATGAGCAGGAGCTCGAGCACCATCCGTCTCGCCTCGATCAGCGCGGGGGTCGATGTCCTGACAACCATGTTGTCCATCGCCGGCGTGGTGCATGACGGTGTAAACTTGCGCGGCGTTCCCTCCACCTCAACAAGGCAGATCCGGCATGCGCCGAACGGATGGAGCTTGTTGTCATGGCACAGGGTGGGGACCCTCGAACCGGCCGCGTTCGCGGCGTCAAGGATCGTTGATCCTGCCGGTATTTCCACTTTTTTTCCATCAACCGTTACGGTCATCATCGCCATATTTTTTTACCTTCTTAAAACAAACCTTTTTCTTACCACGAAGACACAAAGTCACGAAGTGAACCTTTTATTTTTCTTAGTGTCTTAGTGCCTTCGTGGTGAAAGAATTATTAATCGATCGACCAGAACCGGCACGCCTTGATGCACGATTTGCACTTTGTGCACTTTTCCGGATCGATATAGGCGACCTGCCCCTTTTCCCACTGGAGCGCCCCGGCCGGACAGGCCTTGAAGCACAGGCCGCACTTCTTGCATTTATCCTTGTCCACCACGAACTTGACGAGGGGCGTGCAGACCCGGGCCGGGCAGCGGTGCTCCTTGATGTGCGCCTCGTACTCGTCGCGGAAATATTTGATCGTGGTAAGCACCGGATTGGGCGAGGTCTGGCCCAGTCCGCAGAGCGAGGTGTCCTTGATCTGCTGGGAAAGGGCAAGCAGCAGCTCGATATCGCCTTCACGGCCTTCGCCGTTCGTGATCCGGGTAAGGATCGAAAGAAGCGTTTTGTTGCCGATTCGGCAGGGCACGCACTTGCCGCAGGACTCGTCCTCGGTGAACTCGAGGAAAAATTTTGCCATGGCCGGCATGCACGTGGTCTCGTCCATCACCACCATACCGCCCGATCCCATGATCGCGCCCGTCTTATTGATATTCTCGAAATCCACCGGGGTGTCAATGAGCGAGGCGGGGATGCAGCCGCCCGACGGACCGCCCATCTGCACGGCCTTGAACTTCCGGTTGTTCTTGATGCCGCCGCCGATGTCGAAGATCACGGTCTTGAGCGGGATGCCCATCGGCACCTCGACGAGGCCGATGTTGTTCAGCGCGCCCGAAAGCGCGAACACCTTCGTGCCCTTGCTCTTTTCGGTCCCGAGGCTCGAAAACCAGTCAGCGCCGTTCAGGATGATCGGCGGAACGTTCGCAAAGGTCTCGACGTTGTTCAGCACCGACGGCCTCATCCACAGACCCTTGACCGCGGGAAACGGCGGCTTGGCCCTCGGCATGCCGCGCTTGCCCTCGATGGACGCCATGAGCGCCGTCTCTTCCCCGCACACAAAGGCGCCCGCGCCCTGATAGATCTCGATATCGAGGTCGAACCCCGTGCCGAGGATGTCCTTTCCGAGCAGACCCCGGTCCATGGCCTGATCGATGGCTATCTGGAGACGGTGCACGGCAAGTGGATATTCGGCCCTTACATAGATATAGCCGTAGTGGGCGTTGATGCCCCTGGCCGCGATGATCATGCCTTCGAGCACCGAGTGCGGGTCCGCCTCCATGACGCTCCGGTCCATGAACGCGCCCGGATCGCCCTCGTCGCCGTTGCACAGGATGTACTTGATGTCGCCGGTGACCCGCGCGCAGAGTTCCCACTTCAGCCCGGTAAGGAACCCGGCGCCGCCGCGGCCGCGCAGTCCCGAACGCTTCACCTCGCTCACGACCTGCTCGGGCGTCATTTCAGTGAGCGCCTTGGCCGCGGCCATGTAGCCGTCGCGGGCAATATACTCCTCGATCTTCTCCGCATCGATGAGGCTCCGGTTCCGAAGCGCCCGCAATACCTGGTGCTTGAAGAACGGAATATCGTTCATCACGGGAATCGTGCTTTTTTCCGTCGGCGGCGTATAGAGGAACTTCTGGACCGGTCTCCCCTTGATGAAGTGTTCTTCCACGAGGTACGGCACGTCCCCGGGCTTCACCACCTGATAGAAGATGTCTTCGGGGTAGACCACGATCACCGGGCCCTTGGCGCAGAAACCGTTGCACCCCGTCAGCACGACCTTGACCTCGTTCTGAAGGTTTCGCTTGATAAGCTCGGTCTCGAGCGCGTCCTTCACCTTGAGCGATCCGTTTGCCACGCAACCCGTGCCTGCACAGATCATTATGTTGGAACGGTATGTCGTCGTTTCCACGATTAATAACTCCATTTACAATGCAAAAGGTAAAATGCAAATTGCAAAAGGCAAAAGTAATGTATTACGTCTTCTGGTTTCCATTTTGAACTTTGCATTGTTCATTTTACATTTTACAATGATATTCTAATACGTCGTCTCATGCCCGACAACCAGCGCATACTCCGGAACGGGCTTGCCCCCCATCACGTGTCCGGCAAAGATCTTTCTCGTTTTTTCATCGGTTAACGCGATGTACTTGACAGGAGGCTCGCCGGCAAGCTCGATTGTGATCATCGGCTCCTGACTGCAGAGCCCGGCGCATCCGGACGTGGTGATCGCGACATCCTTCAATTTGGATTTGGCCAGCTCTTCCATGATCGTGTTCATGATGCCCCGGGCGCCCGCGGCGATCCCGCAGGTCCCCATGTGCACCGTGATCTTTGCCCGAAACCCGCCCTCGCGCAGTCCCTGATGGTATTCTTCCTTGATCTTTTTGAGATCAGCGATCGTCAGTTTTGCCATGGGTACCCATCCTCATTCCGCAATCCGCAATCCGAACGACTCGACTGAGCGTTCGACTGAGCTCACGCCGAAGTCTCGTCGAAGTCTCCGCAATCGCGGAAGCTACTCGTACTTATTAACGATTTCCATCACCTTCGTGGCGGCAACGTCACCGTAGGTGTCCTGGCCGATAACGACCACCGGCGCAAGACCACACGCGCCGAGGCACCTCACGGCCTCAAGGGAATACTTCTTGTCCCTCGTCACTTCTCCAACCTCGATGTCCAGCTCATCCTTGATCTTATCGAGAATCTCCTCGCTCCGCTTCACATAGCAGGCAGTGCCGAGACAGACCCGGATCACGTGCTTGCCGCGCGGCACGAGCGTGAAAAAAGAGTAAAAGGTTGCGACGCCGAAGACCACGCTCGGCGACATGTCGAGCCCCCTGGCTACGTATCGCTGCACCGCGTGCGGCAGATAGCCGCATACGTCCTGTGCCTGCTGGAGCACGGGGATAAGCGAACCGGGCTTGCCCTTGTACCGCGCGACGATCCCGTCGATCTTCAGGTACATCGCCGGCGTCACGAACTCGTTGTTGGTGGCAGTCTGCTGTTCAACCGCTTCGTTACTCATCGTTTACCTCTTGGCAATTTGCAATGTTACATTTCAAATTTCTAACTACTCAGGACCCTGAAACCATGTGCTCACACGAAGGCACAAAGCACACGAAGACCTGCCTGAAGATTAATTAGCTTTTTTGGTTTTACCCCGAGATTTAAAGCCTTTCTTCGTGTCTTTGTGGCTTTGTGTGAGAGAGCCTCATCAGTTACTCAAATTTGATCTGTTCTTCAAACATGCCCCTGATCGCAACAAGGGCCGCCGGAGTATTCATCGGCACCTCTCCAAGGTCGTTCCTGATCTGACGCGTATCGAGCCGGAAGACCCGGCCGCCCTCCCGCACTTCATAGAGGATATCAAGATCGGGGTGGCCTGCGATCAGGGTGAGCACGGTATCGGCCATGCTGCCGATCGCTGGCCGGTCCACATGGCTCCAGCGAAACGTACCGGAAACCTTCGTTCCCTTGCCCGGAGCTGAGTCCACCGTCACCATTCCGCCGGCCTGCTCCGCCGCCTGGGACAGGAGCGGGATCCCCAGTCCCGTCTTTTTGTGTTTGGTGGTGAAGAAAGGGTCCCGGACCTTCGCCAGCGTTTCGGCATCCATTCCCCTGCCGTCATCGTTGACCTCGATGCGGAGGAGGTCGTGCGCGGTATCGCGAACGATGATGATCTCAATTGTCTTTGCATCGGCGCGGACCGAATTCTCGGCTATATCGAGGATATGCAGGGAGATGTCTTCCACCGTCTCAACACGCTGCCTTCCTGCCGTCTTTTCCCGCCAACGCTTTTTTGATCTCGGCCACGGTCCCGTCTTCGATCGTGAAGCACGTAAACCGCTTTCCGATGTCTTCAGGACCGTGAGCGTCCGAACCGGTGATGACCGGATACTTCCTGCAATCGGGGAAGCGGTCTGCTGCCTGGGCCACGGTCATGTGCTGCGAGATCTCGACAGCATCAAGGGCAAGCTGAGGCGGAATAAACCCGAGCTGTCCTATCATGCTGAACGACTCCCGGTCCACATGCGCCGCGATCACCAGGCTGTCACCGTGCGCCGCGCGCGCCGCTTCAACGATATCCGAGGCCGGCAGCGAGGTCGCCCCGATCAAAAGCCGGTCGCAGAAACCGGTCACCCCGTCTTCATCATCCGCGATCACCTGCCGGCCGAAGGCATGCTCATCATTCCTGCCGTGCAGATGCCGGTAGATGAACTCCTGGAACCGGAGCAGGTCGTCGTCCCGGTCAAAGAATACCAGGAGGTGCGCTTCTTCCGATGAAGCGACCTCCATCCCGCCGAGCACCATCAACCCGGCCTGCCTGCCCGCCTTCTTGACGGCCAGGACGTTCTCGGCGGAATTATGATCACAGATGCCGATGAGGTCGAGCCCTTTTCGAAGGGCCTCGTGAACGATCCCCAGGGGCGACATGTCCAGTCCGGAGCAGGGAGACAGACACGTATGCACGTGCAGGTCGGCCTTAATGCGCCTCAGCGCCACGGATCCCCGCCTTGTATAATCTTCCGACCAGCTCGAATGCTGAAAGGCTGCTCACCAATATCGGAATATTCTCTTCCTCGGCCTTGACGATGGTGTCCTTTTCCGGCTGCCTGCTCTGCACCAGAATGATACCCGCAAGGTCCTTGTGCAATGCCACGGCCACGATGTTCTGGTGGATGTGAAGCGTGACCCAGAGTGTCCCTTCATCCGCGTGGGCAAGGACATCCGACAGGAGGTCGCTCACGTATCCGCTCTTCACCTCACGGTCAAGCTGATCGGAAGCGGTCTTTACTTCAAGACCGAATTCTTTTACAAGGTCATTCAGGTTCATTGTCTGGTCCCTGTCAACTCGTATAGTAGAACCGCATGGTCAGGTGTGTTCCGCCGGGCACGGTTGATTTCAGGTCCATCTCGTCGGCGCATTTCTGGATATTAACCAGACCCATGCCCGCGCCAAAACCGAGTTCCCTCACCCAGTCGGACGCTGTGGAATATCCGGGCTTCATCGCGAGCTCGACATCGGGGATCCCCGGGCCGCTGTCGATCGCCTCGACGATGACCCCCCACTTCTCCACCTGAGCGTAGATCTCGCCGCCCTTGGTGTACGAGGCGAGATTGATCTCCGCCTCGTAGGTGGCGACCCCGATCCGCCTGAGGATCGGCGGACAGACTCCCAGTTTTTTGAGCGCGTGCTTGAGTTCGCTCGCCGCCTTGCCCGCATCCTTCAGGGTCTGGCCGGCAATATAGTACTTGAAGCTGAAACTGATCTCATCGGCAGTGACATCCTCAAAGAATTGCCGCATCGTGGGCCGCTGACGCGCTTCGTTTACCTTCGTCTCGGTCCGCGCGTATTCGATCTCAAGCTTCCTGAGCAGTCCTTCGACGATGTTCCCTTTGGTGATGATGCCGACCAGAAGCCCCTTTCGGTCCACAACCGGATACCGCGTATGACCGTACCGGGAAAACTTGGCAATACAGTGTACCAGGGGCTCGTCCATGTACAGGCAGTCCACATTGGTCGTCATCTTCGACCGGATGGGGGCGTTGAGCTCGTTGTCATTCAAGGCGTTGATCAGGTCTTCGATGCTGACCATGCCCACCAGCTTCCCGTGCTCGACCACCGGTGTGCCGGAAATCCGGTTGTCCCGCATGATGAGCCTGAGCTCCGACATGGTCTGTTCCGGCCGCACGGTAAACACCTTGGTGGCCATGACCTCGCCCACGGTGATCTCGTAGACCATCTCCTGGGTCTTGGTAACCCGGTCCTGGGACCCCTGCTCTTTACCCTGCTGTGTCATCGCCTATTGCCGCTCGGCCACTCCCCTGAGCCCGTTCATGTATAGAATGCCGCACGCCTCGAACATGGTCAGCTTGGTCGTGAAGAGCGGGATCTGTTTCTGTTTTGCCAGGGCCAGGGTCTCCGCCTCCGGCAGCTTTCTGCGCACCAGGCAGACTGCCTTGATATCGGCAATATCCGCGGTCCGTACCGCCTGGGGATTCGTGATCCCGGTGATCATGATGCCGTTCGCGTGAGCACGGCCGAGCACGTCGCTCATGAGGTCGGCGCTGAAACAGCTGTCCACCTCGATCTCATCGATCAGATCATCCCCGACAAGAACATCGGCCTGCAGAAGTTTAATGATTTCTCTCAGTTTCATCCGGGTGCCTCTCCCCTATCGGTCGCACTCGCCGAGCACAATATCGATCGTCCCGATACAGGCGACAACATCCGCCATCATATGGCCGGTCACCATCTTCGAAAGGGCGCTCAGGTTCACATACGAGGGGGCGCGGATCTTGATCCGATACGGTCTGCCGCTCCCGTCGCTTACAATATAGAAGCCAAGCTCGCCCTTCGGGCCTTCCGTGGCCACGTACACCTCGCCCTTGGGCATGGGGACCCATTTGCTCATCAGCACGAACTGATGGGCCAGCGTTTGCATGTCCTGCATGACCTTCATCTTATCGGGAATGGCGTAGCGCGGGTCATCGGTCACGACCGGTCCGGGCTGCATCATATCAAGGCATTGTTTGATAATGCGGTTGCTCTGGCGGAGTTCGCCGAGACGCACGACGTACCGGTCGTACACGTCGCCGTTCTTCCCCAGGGGGATATCAAAATCCACCTTATCGTAGGCAGCGTACGGCTCGACCTTGCGCAGATCATAGTTGACGCCCGATCCTCTCAGTGAGGCCCCGGTAAGCCCGTACTGTATCGCTTCTCCGGCGGTCATTACGCCGATGCCTTTGGTGCGTTTGAGCCAGATACGGTTTTCCCGGATCAGGGTATCGTACTCCTCGAGCCTCTTGGGGAAGAGCTCGGTGAACTCACGGCATTTATCAAGGAAGTCACGGGGGACGTCATTCCGCACCCCGCCGATGCGCGCATAGCTCACGGTCAGTCTCGCGCCGGTCGCCATTTCGAGGAGATCGAGGATAAGCTCCCGTTCTCTCGCCGCGTACAACAGGACCGTCATGGCGCCGATGTCCACCGCGCTGGTGCCGAGCCAGATGAGATGTGAACTGATGCGGGTAAGCTCCGCGGTAAGCGTCCGGAGGAACTGCGCCCGTTCGGGTACAACGATCTCAGCCAGTTTTTCGACCGCGGTCACATATCCGAGGTTGTTGCACATGCATGAGATGTAGTCCAGCCGGTCGGTCATCGGAATGACCTGGTGGTAGGTCTTGCTCTCCATCCACTTCTCGATCCCCCGATGGAGGTAACCGATCTGCGGATCGATGCTGACAATGGTCTCGCCCTGGAGGTCCAATACCAGACGGAGCACCCCGTGCGTGCTGGGGTGCTGCGGACCCATGTTGAGCGTTATTTCTTTTTGTACTCTTTCTTTTGTCTCGGCAGCGGACATAATATTCACCATGAAAACGGGGTCAGGGTACAGGGGCCAGGGTCCAGGCAAAACAACAATTAGTTCCTGAACCCTGTACCCAGAACCCTAAACCCTGCTGTTAATAACCTTTCAGCGGATATTCTTTCCTCAGCGGGTGCCCTTCCCAGTCCTCGGGCATAAGTATCCTGCGAAGATCAGGATGTCCATCGAACTTGATCCCCATGAGGTCGTAGGTCTCGCGCTCATGCCAGTTCGCCGTTTGCCAAACCGGGGTGACCGAGTCCACCCGCGGGTCTTCTTCCGGCACTCTTACCTTTAATCGTATGCGATGGCGGTGTACGATCGATATCATCGTATACACGACCTCGAACCGCGGACCGGTATCTCCCGGATACCGGGAATAATCGACTGCCGTGAGATCTGCAAGGTGGTCCATGTGTATCGCGGTCTCGTCGCGCAGGAAGAGGCAAATGTCCCTGATCATGTCCTTCTTGAGCGACACGCCCACCTGCCCTGCATGGGTTGTCGTGCCGAGCACCTGGCCCGCAAATTTTTCTTCTATGATTTTGGCGATCTGTAAGGGATCCATTCGTCCTCAGAACTCACAGGTATAAAATATACTGTTCACGATTGATGAGGCAAACTGATGCTGGGTGGATCGGTGCCGCTGGAACGATAAAACGGAGTATTGAATGTGTCGCGCTGGAGCTATTTTCGAATGTAGTGCTCTTTTCTGATCTTTTCCTGCAGCTTGATGATCCCGTTCATCAGTGCCTCGGGCCGCGGCGGGCAACCAGGGATGTACACATCCACCGGAATGATATTGTCCACACCCTGTACCACGCTGTAGGTATTGAAAATGCCGCCGGAAGCGGCGCAGCTTCCCATGGCGATGACATACCGCGGTTCGGGCATCTGATCGTATACGCGCCGTACGACCGGGGCCATCTTTTTTGTAAGCGTCCCGGCCACCAGGAGCAGGTCCGACTGTCGCGGCGACGGGCGCGGTACCGTGCCGAAGCGATCGAAATCATGCTGAGGCGCGGCATAATACTGGATCATCTCAATGGCGCAGCATGCGAGCCCGAATGACATGGGCCAGATGGAGCACGACCGGCAATAGTTCAAGAACCCGTCGATGGTCGTCGAGATATATCCTTCTTCAAATACATTCTGGATCATTCCCATTCGAGGGCCCCCTTTTTCCAGGCATAGAAATACCCGACGAGGAGGATGGCAATGAAGAACACCATTTCCACAAAACCGTACAGGCCGATGTGGTTATAGGCCACGGCCCAGGGATAGAGAAAGACGGCCTCGATGTCGAATATGAGGAACAGCATGGCGATGATGTAATAGCGAATCGAGAATTTCTGGTGGGCGTCCATGAAGGGGGTGATGCCGGACTCGTACGTCAGCAACTTTTCGGGATAAGGATTCCGGGGCCGGAGTATCCAGCCGACGACAAGCATCCCTATGCCGACGGCGGCGCCGAGCAGCAAAAAAACAACCACGGGTAGAAAGTGTTCCGGAAGATAGGTGCCGGGGCTCATACGCCTCTCCCTGCAGAAGATGAAAAATTATCATTAACAAGTGTTTTAAAAACGTGTGAATGATAAGCCAACGCCATAACTTTGTCAAGAAAAACATAAACAGGACAAACGTTGTTTGATATTAATTTTTCTTACTTATCTATAAGAAATAGCGCGAGCGGTTTTTTAAAATTAATACAATACGGAGGCCCTCCATAACTGTTTGTCATCCCCCGCTTGATTCATGCGGGGGCAGGCCCCGAATCTTGCCCTCGAATGTTTTAATCGGGGGGCCTCTATCGGGGATATGGTTTTTCGAACAGTGAGAATCAGATTCCCGCTCAAGCCTGCCCCAGCATGATTAAAGCCGGGGCGGGAATGACGGAATTGGGACATTTGCAAGAGGCTCTATGATATTTCGGCAACCATGCTTGTGTGAGTATCATTATTTTCCGTTGTTTCTTCGCGCGCGCTGAATAATTTTCCCTCGTCAAAATATGACCCGAGCAGTTGCTAAAGCTCTACAAAATAATTCGCCCATGCCCCGTCGATGATCTCTTTGGTCATGACCGGGGGGGTCTCCCGGTATCGGGCGATGTCGATTATCTGATCGATGATATCCCTCGGGTGGCAGGCATTCAACTTGACGCCTGTCTTTTCATAGTGTTCCTTCAGCAGGTAGTCAAGTACATCTTTCCTGAGTTCCAGCCCTTTATGTTCGGCCACCCTTTGGAATATCTGGCGATACTCTTCCACCGGCGGATGGTCGATCATGATCTTGTATCTGATCCTCCTCAGAAAGGCCTCATCCACCAGTTGCTTGGGCTCTATGTTGGTCGAAAATATGATGATCTCGTCGAACGGGACCTCAAACTTCTTGCCCGTATGCAGGGTGAGGAAATCCGTTCCTCTCTCCAGGGGAACGATCCATCGGTTCAGGAGGTCTATGGGCCTCACCATCTGCCGACCGAAGTCGTCAATGATAAAAATACCCCCATTTGCCTTCATCTGAAGAGGGGCCTCATAGAATTTGAACACCTCGTCAAAATCCAGGTCCAGCATCTTGAGGGTAAGTTCCCCTCCCACCATGATGATCGGCCGTTTGCACCGGACCCATCTGGCATCCCCATGGATCTCTTCCATGACCGGTTTGTGATTAACAGGATCAAAGACCTTTATCACCTGACGATCAACGATCACTGCATGGGGGATGCAGACATCACCGGGCAGCAGGGAGCCGATTGCCTCTGCTATTGCGGTCTTTCCGTTTCCCGGGGGACCGTATAAAAAAATGGATTTGCCCGAGTTCACCGCCGGGCCAAGCTGGTCAATGAGGGTACCGCTGATGACAAGGTGGGAAAATGCCTTTTGTATGACCCCTTCGTTCACGAGTACGCTTTTCACCGACTGATACTCCATCTGTTTGGTATAATCAGCAAGGATGACAGGGGCCGCGCCAATGTAATTGCAGAGAGCGAGCGCTTCCTGTGCCCTTTTTCTTCCCAGCTCGGTTATGGAGAATTGATACGTAGTGGCCTCGTAACCGGTCCCTCCCTTTACTTCGCACATCTTGTCCTTTCTCAGGGACTGGACCGTCTGGTCCATGATCAAGGTCGGCAGTTTGATCGCATCAACCAGGTCTTTCAGCGTAAAACTTCCCATGAAGTATATGTGCTTCATGGTCAGGTCGGATATGAATCCGGGATCAAGGCCTGTTTCCTCAAGATTTTTGGGTTCACGGGGGATATTCTTAAAAAAGGTGGCGAGCTTGTCCTCCTTTATCAAGCCGAGGGCAACGAGGCTCTCACCGAGTCTTCCTCCTTTGCTTTTTTGTCTGTCCAGCGCTTTTTCAAGCTGCTCCTCGGTAACAAGCCCTTCATCGATCATTCTCTTACCCAGTACATTTTCCATATCGCAATACCTCCTTCTCATTGTATAAAGAAAATTGTAGCTATTCAGTACGTCTGAATCTAAAAGAGTGTTACACAGGACACAACCCTTTTTATCCGCAGATTTCGCAGATGGACGCAGATTTATTAAAAAAAATCGGGTTCGATTTATTAATCGTCTCAAAATAGAAACAATACGATCAAACTGTCATTCCCGAAGGTGTAATCGGGAATCCGGTGTTAAAACCATATCCCCGATAGGAGCATCCGGGGATGACACAAAGTGTTATGTCAATCCTATTATGAGACCGTTAATAATCTGTGAAATCTGCGTAATCTGCGGACAATATTTTGACCTGAGTAGTTCCAAAGATTAAGACTTTCCTCGTTCCGGCCGGTAATGATAAAATCGTATTCTGAAAAGGTCCCGGAGCATC
Source organism: Nitrospirota bacterium (assembly GCA_023229435.1). Classification (NCBI taxonomy): domain Bacteria; kingdom Pseudomonadati; phylum Nitrospirota; species Nitrospirota bacterium. The sequence goes on along the minus strand of JALNZF010000004.1, from coordinate 25,112 downwards.
TGAAGGGAATCCCTGAAGATGCTGACCCTTGAGTCGGGGGAATTCACCCATATGACCGGCACCTCCCTGATCCCGAAATCCATCTTCCGTGCAAGATAAAGTGCCTCTACATCAAAGGCGAACCGCTCGATCCTTTGCAGGGAGAACACGCTCCTTGCCGCGTCCGCGGTGAACAGTTTGAAGCCGCACTGGGTATCACGGATCCCAAACACGGCAATTGCCTGAACGAGCTTATTGAAGGTCTTTCCCATGAGCTGCCGAAACCACTTCTGTCTTTTGAGAACCATCGATCCTGAAACAGACCGTGAACCGATGGCAATATCATTTCCCTCTTCCAGCTCTTTGAATAATTTCCCGAGCTCTGCAATGGGAGTGGAGAGATCGGCGTCCGACATCAGTACGAAGCGTCCCCGGGAAAAAAGGACCCCTTGTTTAACGGAATACCCCTTCCCCCTATTCATGCCATTCTGGAGAAGGACAATGGCGGGATGCTTCTCCGCGGCTTTTCTTACCACCATTGCCGTATCGTCGCTGCTGCCGTCATCCACCACGATGATCTCATGGGAATATCCGCATACCTTCATATAATCACGGATACTATCCAGTGTTTTACCGATACGCAGCGCTTCATTGTATGCGGGTATGACTATAGAAAGTTTGGTTTCCCTAAGGCCTTCGTCCGTCCCGGGCTTCATTCCATTCGGGCCCTCTCAGGATCGATGATCTGCTCGATAGCCATCAGCAGGGGCTCGATATGTCCTCGTTCCGGAGCGTAGGTCCCCTTGCCCAGCGCTGCGGTCCTGATATTCCCGTGCGTAATAAGCATGTCAGTTATCAGGATCACCGGGATTTGGGATGTGATCGTGCCCTGGCGTAAATCGGAGAGTATATGCCGCCAGGAATAAATCGGAGGGGTCGTGTCCAGGAATATGAGCGAAGGCTTTTCCCTGCGGCAGGCGTCCACGCCGGCAGATTCATCCGCAAGCAGAAACGGCTGGTTTTCCGCGCCAAACAGCAGCTGGATCGTCCTGCCCTCGAGACGGTCATGACATATGCCGATGAACGGCCCCTTACCCGACGGAGACACCTCCTCTACTGCTTTCAGGAGGTCAAAGCGGTCTATCGGCTTTGATAAAAAACCGTTCGCCGCCAGCTGCAGTCCCTGCTTGGGGTCTGCCAACAGGCAGGTTATCAGTATCGGGATGGTTGAGGTCTTCTCTTTTGTGTTCAGTTCCTTGAGAAAATTCACGTCAGTGTCCTGGTAGTTTATAATACCCGAGAGGACAAGGTCCACGTCCTCTTGCATCGCAATGGTGAGCCCCGACTTGTCGGGCTCCGCGCCGATCGTGCTGTACCCCAGTGCCTCAAGCCGTTCTCTCAGGAACTGGCGGACTGCTATGTCACGTTCAAGGACGAGAATGAGGCTGGTGTTTTTCCTGATCCTGGCCCTGCGTGCGCCGGCGGCCTGTCGTTCCGGTATCAGAGCCATCTCATCAAGGTCGATCGGCAGTCTGAACGTGAACGTGCTGCCCTTTCCGAGTTCGCTTTCCGCCCAGATGGTCCCGCCGTGGTACTCAATGATCTTCTTCGAAATGGTCAGGCCAAGCCCGGAGCCCTTCGGACGTCCCGCGATGTTGTCCGCAATCCGGTAAAACTCCTCAAAGATGACCTTCTGTTCTTCCGGGAAGATGCCTTCACCGGTATCCTTCACCGCCACCTGCAGGTATTCCCTGTCCTTTTTCGCGGTTACCGTAATACCGCCCTGAGCGGTGAACTTGATGGCATTATTCAAGAGGTTCACCATGACCAGGGGGAGTTGAAGATTGTCGCCCTTGACGAGGGGAAGCGGTTCGTCCGGCTGCACGAACTCAAGGGACAGTCCCTTCTCCCTGGCCAGCGGTTTCAGGGCCTTCATGCTGTCCGTTATCACCTTCACCATGTCTACTTTCACATGATTTTTTGTTACCGTTCCCGACTCAATTTTTGCCAGGTCCAATATGCCGTTTATCAATTGAGTAAGGCGCATGGACTCCTTGGTTATAATCTCCAGAAATTCCTTCTGGGTGGCCCTGTCAAGATCTTCGTAGGTGGAAAGTATCTCGGCGAATGATTTTATTGATGCAAGCGGGGTCCTGAATTCGTGGGTAAGATTCGAGAAGTTGGCGGTCTTTGTTTTGTCAAGTTTTTTAAGCTGCTCGTGTGCTTCGGTGAGCGCTTCAAGCGCGGACTGCAGGTTCTGTGTCCTGAGGTGCAGTGCGTTGTGAAATGCGTGAAAGGTGGACTCGGTCGCCTTTTGCAGCCCGTGCTCCTTCCGGATCTTCGCTGCAAGCAGCACCGCCGGCCATCCTAACGCGCAGATCAGGGCGAGGTTCATCAGGGCCGGCAGCAGGTATTCCTTGAAGGCCAGGTAGGTCAGCTTATGCCGGTCCAGCGCCGGGAGGAGCAGGATGGCCGATGCATAGGCCAGGAGAAACCATTTCACTTTGTTCTCCCCCATCCGTGAGACGATCAGGTACAGATAGGAAATACCAAGGTAGGCAACCGGACTGTCCGCGCCGCCCGTGAAATGGCAAAGCATCACCATGAATAAAAGATCACCGGTCAAGATGACGGCAGGGACGGCCGGCATACGGCCATATCTTCGGTTTAGAAATATGACGGCAAGGTTGAAGAGAAGCGCCAGGGCGAGAACAACATTAATGGGGACCAGGCTTTCCCGCTGGGGTATAAAGAAATTGCCGGTCAGAAATACCAGGGCCAGCAACAGGAGTCGAAGACCGGCCTCTTGCGAATACCATGCATTTTCACCTTCGGAAGGCATATCGGAAAGTGCCTCAAGGGGGATGTCGTTTTCCATATCTCTTCCCACGATTTTTTATGGAGACCGTTCGGTATTTTCCATGAAGTGTTCTTTCAACTTGCGTACTACGGCCGCCGGAGAAAACGGTTTGGTCAGGTATTCGTCCGCACCCTCCAGATAGCCCTTGTAGCGGTCCACATCCTGGCCCTTGCATGTCAGCATGATGATATAGGGTGAGCGCCCCCTGTATTGCTGGTCGTTCCTCAGGGCATGGCAAACTTCGAAACCGTCCTTTTTGGGCATCATGAGGTCAAGGAATACAACCTCGGGATTGAACTCCAGGAACTTCCTCAGGGCCTCCTCGCCGTCCGACGCGCATTCCACCTCATAGCCCTCCTTGCGGAGCACGAATGAAAGCGCAAGCACCATATAGGGTTCATCGTCAGCAAGGAGTATCTTTCTTTGCGTCATAGCTAAACCTCGCTTCCGTTCCGTACGGACGACTTTGTTCCGGCAATCAATTTGTAAACCTTCTCGTCCCTGAAGAGCTGTACCAGTTGCGAATCGAGTCTGCCTTCCGATGCCTCCATCTCCAGTATAAACAGGGCCTTTTCTGTGGATACTGACTTCTTGTATGGCCTGTCCAAGGCGGTCAGCGCATCAAAGGTGTCCGCTATCGCCATCATCCGCGCTTGAAGCGGTATCTCGTTCTGTTTAAGCCTCCTTGGATAGCCGCTCCCATCCATCCTCTCGTGGTGTGTGTATATTATCTCTGTGATATTGGGGAAATTAGCGGTCCAGGGTATCCTGGACAGGAAGTTGTGGCTGTGGGTTACGTGCAGCTCTATCTCGCGGCGCTCATCCGGGCTTAGTGAACCCGTAAGCACATGCAGGTAGTTGAATTCGAACGAGGTAAGGTACGGATGGAGTTCCCCGTCGGAACCATGATAGCACTTTTTCGCCGCCTCTGACAAACCGGCGAGTTCCGGCAGGTCCTTATTGAGCACCCGGGGATTGTTTGAGAACTCGATAAGTTTCTGGTACCTGTCCAGCTCTTCGAGATCAAGCGCCAGCGCCGAGTCAATTTCAGGGATGGCCTTGAGGTAGTTTCCCGTCCCTTCACGCAGGAGGACCGCGTGTTTTTTCTCGAGTACCTCCAACTTTTTCAGCAGCCTGATGTAGTCGAACCGGTACCTGACTTCTTCAATCCCGCCATACGGCAGCTTGGACGCCTTCAGGAGCACGAATTCCCTTACCCCCACCTTTCCGAAGTCATGCAGGAGGCCGGCGTACCGCAGTTCGAGCAGTTGTTCCCGCGAGAACGAGATGCCCTTGAAGGCAGGCAGGTCTGATTCCGAGACTTTTTTTGCCAGCTCGACGGTCAAGAGAGCCACTCGCTTCGAATGACCCGCCGTCGTCGGATCCCTGGACTCGACCGCCGTTATGGTCGCATCAATAAATCCCTCGAAAAGGCCCTTGATTTCGGAGTAGAGCTGGGCGTTCTTTATCGCGATGGCAGCCACGGACGTTATTGCGGATATCAGTTTCTCCTCGCGGGAGTTGAATTCATCGCCGTCCTTCTTGTCGGTCGCGGAAATCATCCCGATGACTTTACCCTCGGCCATAAGCGGCACCGCAAGAAGTCTCCTGATAGGAAATGGCCAGGGTTTGTGGTGTCTGGTTTCCGCCACTTCGCAGACAAGCACGGACCGGTGTTCGATATACGCCTGGCCGATCAGCCCCTCCTCAAGGCCAGGTGCAAAATCGGACGCCAGCTCCTCATGCGAACCGGACGCCAGTATGGTGCGGAACACACCTGCCTCGAAGTCCGCGAGTTGAAAAACTATATCCGTCGGGTCAAGCACACCTTTTACCTCGTACATCACGATGCGACAAATCTCCGCGATGTCCACCTTCGCGCCCAACCGCGCGGTTAATCCATAGATGAGCGCAAGCTCCTCGTAGACTTTGACCACCTCACCCGACAGGCTCTCCACCTCAATACCCGCCTCCGCAAGGACCTCAAGGTGGGACGCTGACAAGGAGAGGAGCGGCAGGGCGCGGTCACCAGCGCCGTCTTTACCGTTTACGCATGCCGCGAGATAACCGCGCGGTCGGTTCTTGTAATGAATCGGAGCCGCCATGAGATAGAATCCATCAGCGCTCATGCGTCCCACAGGCCGGTCTCGCATCACCTCACCGGCCCCGGCCCACGCAGCCGGCGGGATGAAATTCCCCTCATTCATATTCGGACCAGCCGCCAGGGACGACTCCAGTGCCGTGGCGCCCGAAAGGTCAAGGATCCTCAGCGGCATCTTTAAAAACATCGAGGTCGAATAAAGATACCTGGTCAGCCTGTCCCTGGGGATCAGGTCAAGGAGCTGTAAGTCTTCCACAGTCTTTTCCATATCATTTAATATACCATAATCGGACAATGATGATCTAAAATTACTCAGGTTCAAAGACTTCGGCGAGACTTCGACGAGCTCAGTCGTGTCGCTCAGTCGAGCCGTTCAAGGTTGGAAAGCCGTGAAATTTGGACACTATGACAAGTAAACATCACTGAACGAATTTAAAAAAATGATATTATGATGGAGTCAAAGCTCTTGTGGTTTTTTCAGCCTAAACCATGAACCTTGAACCGTCAACCTGACAACCGAAGTAGTTACTGTTTTTTTTCATCAACCGGCGCCAGTTTAACGTTCTTATACTTTTCTGTCAATCCCGCATTCACTGATCCGTTCCTTACAAATACATTCGCCACCTTGTCCGCGTACACAAGGCTCCACGTATCGGTTTCGAGAAGGAGGACCGACAGCGGGGAATTCGCGGTGATCAGCAGCCAATCGATGTCGAACCTGGCAAGGATGTCCTTCCATTCCGGCTTCACGTCCACGACATCGAAATAATTTTTCAGAAATTCATTATACATGTCGGCGCGTCCGTCCACGAATACGCCGTCTTTGGGGAACCCCTTGTAGATCAGGTATCCCCCGAAGTGATACGTGTTGAACAGCCTTCCCTGTATCCCGCTTCGTTCGGCAAATTCCACCGCCGCTACAGGCAGATTTTTCTTGTCGAATTCATGTGTTAAAAGAGGCGTACCCAGGACGCTTCCTCCGGTAATGGTTATTGCCGTCACCGAGAGTATTACGATGATCTGCAAAGCATGCCCTTTCAAGGATGCGCTGGTTTGTTGAAGCCGTTCTGAAAACACAGAGACGCCGCGGACCAGCCTGCTGCCTCCCGCTCGCCCATCCTTCATCAGCGCTTCCAGCCTTATTGCCATGAGGGGAATGACAATGATGGCAAAGATCGGGCCATAACGCACCGAATGGAGGGAAAGGTGGGTCCAGAGGATGACGAGGCCCGCCTCTATGAAACCGAACCGCAACAGGGAAAAACCGAGCACCGCGATCAGTGCGAGCAACACATATTCGTAAGGAAGGACCCCGTGGAAGTTGGGAGAAAGCCACTCGTTTATCCTTCCCACGTTCAACTCCTGCCCCATGATACGGAATGGAAACAGGAGGGCCTGATAGCCATGCGGGTTTACTAATGCGGCGGCGGTCGCCAGCAAGCCGACCTTGCCATAGTTGATGACCTGTTTCTTCTGGTCCGCCCGTGCCTTTTCATCCTTTGAAAAAAAGAATTCCGCCAGGCTTCCCAGCCAGTAGACCGCGACAAGGAGGAGGCCTGCCATGAAACCGCCGTGAAGATTGACCCAGATGATGGTTACGACAGGCAGCAGGTAGATGTATCGCCTTCCCCGCAGCCGGTACTCTTCCAAAGCCATATACCAGAAAAGCAGAATGGGCATTGACAAGATATGGGGCCTGGCAAGCCAGTGGACAGAGGTAGCGGCCATTGCGGCTATCGTCAGGATAAGCGCCAGGACCGTACTTACTCCCCGGGAAAGGAGAAAACCGTAGAAAATGGAATGAGTGAAAGCAATGGCCAGGGCCGCGAGAAGAACGATGCCGTTCAGACCCGCAACCTTGTGAATTATGGCGAATAGTAGTTCTGTAAGCCATTCATGCGCCATCCAGGGCATTTTTGCCGCAGTGTACGAATAGATACCCGTATCGGGGACCGTGCCGGTCTCCAGAATATATCTGCCTGCCCCTATGTGCCATCCGGTGTCCGCGTCGCCTAAAAGATCTTTCCCGCCCAAAATAAGGAACAGGAACACGACGATGAAAAGGGCATCCTGCAGGGAGGGAAGCAGCCAATGTGCCCAGGGAGGTGTGTTCTTCACGGGTGTCTTGAAACCGCCTACTTTGTCTCTTTCCATGACATCCCTTCCGGAGAATTATATTTGGTAATACTGTCCCCGTTCTCGATCTTGCCGGTAAACCATTCATCCTCATCCCAGTATACGCCTTCAGGCATGAGCAGGCGGCCGATCATCGTCCCTTCCTCCCCGATCAGCACGGGTCCGAACAGTCTTGTCTTTTGCTTTGACGGGATGGTCACGATGACAAGACATTTTGTTTTCTTCCCCCCGGATACCGATATGAGGTGCGCCCCCGCCTTTGCCCCATAGACCGCGAATATCCGTTCCCGGTAACCTTCACGAACCGACATTTTTTCCGCAACATCAATATTGGAAACAGCGCCGTTCTCCTGATCGAGACCCTCCCTGTTCTTTCTCGCCACGGTCGCCCTCAGCTCGCTGTCCGGATCATTCCAAATGAGGTGCACCAGGATATCGGGTGTTTTCTGGTTCTTTACCGTTACGTTCAGGATTCCGCTCCTGGCCGAGGCGCCGGTCGCATTGACCGCCTCGGCCTGCAAAGAATTTTCCCCATCCCTGAATAAGACCGTCTTCTCAAACCCTCCATCGTCCTTCGCAACAACCTCGATGGCCCCCTTGTTCAGGATCAGTCTCACCGTTTCAACGGTACTGTCCCCGACTTTCCCCTTTACCGTTATGACGGGGGATTCAACTTCTCCCGCTCCGGGCTCATCGATCGAAAGTGAAAAGCTGTTCTTTGCGGGTATTACCTCAACGATGATCTTATCAACGGCGGAATACCTGTTCCTGTCCCATACCGTGGCAATGATCGTATTTTTACCTTCTTTGAGCGCGCCTTCCCAGTTGAAGGCGTCGCGTTCAACGGGGACGGTCACGGAATCATCGTTCAGAGAAAGAATGACCCGCGTGATCCCGTTTCCTTTAACCTGCCCGGCGATCTTCTGGACCCTGTTTTTGATCTTCTTCGCCGCAGGGGTCGTGATCTTGACCGACGGCCTGCTGATGGGAATGCCTATCCGTATGGGGTCAGTTCCAGACTCCAGCCTTTTCAGCAGGGTCAGCGATATCGTCTTCTTTCTGACCAACGCCGCGGCCTTCGGCTCGACAACCTTACGCAACGTCTCCGCGGCTTTTCCCCTGGCCATTTCGGCGGTAATCGCCGGTTCCACAGGGGCAGGGGCGCTCTTTGCAGAGAGATCCCTATCCTTCGCCTGATCGACCCCTCCCTTTTCCTTCTCCTCTTTTTTAACATCAGGGGGATCGGCAATCACCGACAGTGGTAATGACTCTTCCGCTTTCACCTCGACAGTCTTTTCTGACAGAGGGATATTCTGCAACGCCTCTTTGTGGGTGGGCGATACAACGGGCTGTTCCTCGGCCTTTGCAGGCGCCTCATTGACAGGGGCAGCATCTCTTTCTTCAGGCAAAGCCGCCGCGGCCACAACTGGCGCGAAAGGCTGGGACTCCGGTTTTATTGGCTCTTGAACGTCTTGAACAGGAGAAGCAACAGGCTGTTCATAGGCCTTTGCGGGCGCCTCTTTGACAGGAGTTGCATGACTTTCTTCATGAACAGTCGGTGCGGCTGCAACAGGAGCAGGAGGCGCGACCTCTGGTTTTATTGGTTCTTTCACTTCTTGAAGAGCAGGAGTGGAAATTTTCTCGCCTGCATCCTCCCTCTCGATCTCTTCTTTCCGCAGGTCGCCTGAAGGCCGGACATGCGGCTTATCAACCGGCTTAACGATATCCGGTTTTGGTTTTAGGTTATCCATTACGGTGATGTCCGGTTCATCCGGTGCAATGATCGGCGGTTGGTCGGGTTCACGGACTTTTTTCTGAGCCGGTACGGGAAGCACTGCCTTGGTTTTTGTGGCCATCTCTCCGGAAGGGGGTGCATCAGAAGACACAACAGGTACGGGTACAGGTGAGACCGGCGCGCTATCCACCTGAGAAGCCTTCGTTACGTGAACAGGTTTTTGAACCGGGCTGACGGGTTTGGCTATTGCTGTGGGAGCCTTGCGCTTTAATAATGGCTGGTTATTAGGTCCAGCCTCTCTCTTCTTCTTTTTCTTCTCTCCTTTTTCCTGCGATACCTTCTTTACAACTGCCAGCCGCGATGGCCGCCCGCCTTTCCCTTGTCCTTTATCCACCCCATTCTTCAGGTTTACCATGATGATCCCGTTTTGTTGTTCTTTCAACCGATCGCTGACGTTAAAGTGTCCTAAAGGGTCAACCAGCAGGAGAACGGCATGCATCACGATTGAGAGCCCAAAGGAGAACACCAGGTCAGAGGATGAGGTGCATCTGGAGAATGTATTCGTATGAGATTTCATAATAATCCGGCTGCGGAAGAACGATAGTTCTAATTTTCAAAAGCGTTGGTCACCATGAAAGTAAAACCGATTTTAACGTTATTTGCTGATAAAAGAAAGTGGGAAAAGAATCAAGTATGAACTCACCTGCCCGGCCATGGTATCCTGTATCTCCTTCCTCCACCAGACCGTTGTCCAAGTATGTCCAAGTAAAATGCCAGCAAAGAAAAGAGATCGCAAACAAACGGTCCGCGATGGCTGGCAGGACGAGCCTTGACTTATTCCACATGATAGAAACGCCCTCACATTACCTAACAGCCCTCCATGCCCTTGTTGCACTGAACAGGGAGATGAAGAGAAGTAACAGCGCCGCAAAAAATCCTGAATAACTGCCTTCTATAACGTATCTATATAGCCACCAAAAGTCAAAGACATTCATCTCCGGTGCTGATCTGATTGTTTCAACGGTCAAGGTCACTTTTGACGGTTGCACGTGAGTGTATTCTTTTAAATTTAAGGTCATTTCTCGAATAAACTTGAACTGCGTCAGAATGGGTGAAAGATTCCAATCAAAGTAGGTTTCGAGGGGAGGGCCAACGATCGGTTGAACACCGTCTCCTGCAGCTACGGAAAATTTTACCTTTTCGTCAAGCTGTAAATAATGACGATATTTATTCGGACTTACTGATACCGACGCAAGCTGAACGATCAGGCTTACTGCAAAAACCGTATATACAAACACCCGCAATGATTTTTTAGCCCGCCAGTCAGCGGAATCGAACAGCTCCGCTATCGGGATAATGAGATATGGCGTTATCATAAACAGAAATCGGGGCCCCCACCCGGAGGCCCCATGCCAAAAAAGATATTTGGAGTACAAAAGGAGATACGATAGCATGAGAAGGATAAAGCATAAGGCAGTTACAGGATATTTTTTACTGAAGGACCTGATGGAAAAGAAAAAGAGAACGGTTATGGGCGAATAATAAAAAAAACCTTTCCCCGGACTTGCCAGAAAGCCTCGGATACCGGCAAGAAGAGACGTGCCGCTGAAATAATCAACCCCCAGACGTGCGGCCATTAAGGCATATCCTGACTCAAATAGGGAACCGAAGCGATAGTGGTTATACCAAAAAATCAGGACGATAAAGGGAATCAGGACGATGAAGAAGAGGAAAATGTCTTTCGCCGGCCGATTTAACGAGATTTTATAATTCACCTTTTTTATGTTGCGGAAAAAGAGCATGATAAATAACGTCGGCATAATAAGTATTGCAGTCGGACGCGTTATCAGGGAAAAGCCAAAAGAGAGGGCGGAAAGGAGGAGATGCGAGGTTTTTTGATGAGCAGTGTATCGGTGCATGGAATAAATGGAGAAAAGTATAAAGAATGTTTCTATTGTATGGTCACCGGAATCCTTTGAGTAATACCATGCCATAGTGCCAAGACCATAGATCATCGAGACAAGAACAGAGGCTCTCCTGGAATAGCCCAGAGAAATGGAAACGAGAAAAACCAGAACAGCAGTGGCTGCACCGAAGAAATGATTCATAACAGAAACTACATTTTCCGGAGGGAGCCCTGCTAATTTCCCGAAGAGAAATATCGGAATGAACAAAACAACCGAACCGATGCCAAACCAGGAGTACTCCCTGCCGTCGGCGCCGATCATGCCCGTACCAGAGGGGACATTGAGATCCATCCGCTCTATTATTGATCTTGCAACTTCTACTCTCATCTGGGCTACATCGGAAAAGGCGGCTCCCGAGGCGGTCAATAGATAGGTTGCAACAAAGAAGATAAAAAGATTGAAGCCAATAAATCTGACCGTTCTTTCATCGTCTTGTATATGCACAAACAATCAAGCCTCCATTATGATTTTATGAAATGATTTTCAATTGAACCGTTTTTCGCTTCCACGTAAACGAAATAACAACGGTTATGCGCAATGGTATTCTTCTTGAGCCATTTTATATATCGGGTTGATTTCTTCGCCACAGGGTGAAAGATATCTCTTCCTCTACCAAATTGAAATTTTTTAGCAGTTTTTCTTTATTCCTGTTCTCGAGCTCCCATCCCAGAAGATAGTGAATGGATGGATAGAGAGACCAATCTATGCTTGTCGGATTGTAGAATATTTGATATTGAGAAGGAAATGCTGGCAGACCCTTTTTGTAGTGCACGGGAAAATAAGAAAAAGCTGTTTCATAATTCCCTATATCTACACACCCTTTAAAAATTCCATAATACGAAGCCGCATGAAGCAAGACATCGACACGAAACTTTTCGGAAACCTCAGGCTTGAAGGTCATCACAAAAGCCCCTCTCGGCATCTGCGCATCCAATCCGCTGAGAAACTTTTTTACCTCGAGATTCTGGTTCCACAGGAGGGCTGAGTTGAATACAAAAAAAATAACAACAACGCTTACTATCACGACTTGGCCGAAACGCTTAAAGAACACCGTGTCGGGCATTTGCAGAAGGGGCACCATGATCAAGAGGATCACCCATGGGATACGCTGGTTCAAGTAGGCACCTGCCCCAATATAAGATGGTGCAAATAGATAGATTGCAATAAGGGCCGCCGCCAGATAGATGAGCGTTTTTTCCGACGTCGGGATATCCTCGGACCGCGACCACTTCGTCCGGATATCTTTTAATGATACAAGGCCAAACACAACGATCAGAAACATAAAAAGGGAAGCAGGGACCAGTTGCCAGGGCAATACATTTACCGTGGAAAAGAATGAAAGATCCACGATCAGCTCAAGAAGACGCGAAATGGAGAAGAGATACAACGAATCGGGGGAAAAGCCTCCTGTTCCCTGGCCCAGGTAGTAAAATAGATTCAGTAAAGACGGAAGTATTAAAACTGCCAACATGAATAGCTCACGGATTTTTCTTTTGTAACCAGCAGCTTCGGCCATGATGATGGTCACCAGGGACATGAGAAAGAAGATGAACGGGATCAGATGAAAATAAAAGAGTACAAACCCTGCAGCATTGAGACAAATAAATTTTACATATATCGATCTATTGCGAATCTCCCAACTCAGGGCGAATGCAAGGATGAAAAGGGGGACGGTTATTGCGTAACTGTAAAACCCCATCAATAAGGTGAAATTAAAGAGAACGGGAAAGACAAGATATGCAAGGGGAAGTACAGGCCTGTTGAAGGTACGCAGTAAAAGAGGGACACTCACCCCCATGAGAACCATATAGCAGGAGATGAATATCTTTTCCACAATCAATGGAGGAAAGACGGACAGGAGCGGATAAGCAATAAGATGAAATCCCATATTGGGCACGGCACGCAAGTGCACTGTAAAATAATCGCCCCACTCCCTTCCCCCGTTTAACAGATCCTTGAGAATGACAAGATTATAAATATGACTGGGGCCGTCCTGCGTCGGGATATAGGGCAATAACCAAACTACCCCGATGTGTGCAGTAAGGCAAACAATATATATAATAATATAAACGTTTGTCATAAAGTAATTTGGTCTTTTTTATCGGGCTGATGCACGGTCACGGACTATTTCCCCAAGGCAAGGGTAGGCTGGACGGAATCCATATGATACAGAAGCTTGCTCGTAAAGGGAACTCTTGTAATGATGGTCAACAGAAAGAGCAACGTGGGGAAAAACAGGTCATCATCAGGCGCTGCCGTATCTCGCATAATATTCACAATGGAACTTCAGATTATTTTTACCCTGTCTCCTATCTGGATTCGTGCCCTTTCAATGGTCCCTTCGGGCAACTCAAGGACGCCCTGCGCATGCCGGCATGAGACCACAGGACGGAAAGGGCGCAGACCCTTTACTGTTTTTTTTACGATTCCGTCCCTGTCCAGGAAAACCACGTCCAGGGGAAACCTCATCCAAAATGTATGGATGGCCCTGCATCGGGCCATCCACAGGCCTTCATTTTCCTCCAGGCTGTCCCGTCCAATAAGCCCCAGAAGCCTCGGGAGAAAACCAGCCGCCTCTTTCAAGTCAGAGGCTATGATGGTTTCCTTTGAAACATTGAGCGCCCTCACCACTTATCCCTTCTTGGCCGCCATTCTCAGAACAATAAGAGCAAGTTGAATATTAGCGGCTACAAGCAAAACGAGATTCAGCATTTCAAATGTCGTCATAATCTTCACCTCCTTCCAGTCATCAATAGTATGATCTATCAAAACGCCTTGAATATAGATATCACGGCGGGGCCGAGGATCACGATAAAGAGGGCGGGAAAGATGCATAAGACCAGAGGGAACACCAGCTTTATCGTTGTCTTTGCCGCCGCTTCCTCCGCAAGCTGCCTCCTTCTCGTGCGCAGGCCTTCGGAAAAAGCCTTGAGGGCCTGAGCCAGGCTTGTTCCGAACTTCTCCGACTGGATCATCATATCGGTAAATGACTTTATATCCTGCAATCCCGTCCTGGTGTAAAGGTTCCTGAAGGCATCGGTCCTCGGCAGGCCTACCCCGATCTCGCTGACTATCTGCTTTAACTCCAGGGCAAGGGGGGTCTTTGCAAGGACCTGCTCTTCGCTCACCTTCCTTATGGCCGAGTCGATCCCCATGCCGGCCTCCACGATGATCGCAAGAAGGTCCAGCACATCCGGCATGTTATGGAATATCTCCTCCTGCCTCGTTCGGGCCTTATAAGCAAGATAGCCGTCAACGATAAGGAAGCCCACAACGGCAAGAAGCACGGTCGCTACAACTCCCATATTAAAATCAAAAAATCTGAAACCAATTGACAGGAAGAGCAGGGGCAAGGCTGCGGTAAGGATCAGCTTAAGACCGTAACAAAACATCAAGCTCTGTTCCTGCCTGAAACCGGCATGAGTAAGGAGAGTGCGATAGCGGGACTTCTGCTTCTCCCTTGGAGAAGGTGAAATGTCGGCAATAAACTTGACGATATACTTCAATAACGACAATCCTTCTTTTTTCTTCGGAAGCGGCCGGGAAGTTTTCATCTGCTCCAAACGCTCGGCCACCACATCTTTTCTGCCCGGCATAAGAAGGGCAATGGACCATATGATCCCCACGATGCTGACAAATAACAGTAATAATATATAGACAGACATGCCGTCTCTCCCTCTTTTTGATAGGTTTTAACAGGTTCCAAGTTCACAGTTCAAGGCTGGAAAGCCGTGAAGATTTAATAATTTTAAAAAACATTTCTTAACCGTGAACCATGAACTGGTTCGATTCATGCTTACCATCATGAGCGAAAGTCGAATGACCTGAACCACAAACCATGAACCCTGAGTAGTCACCTATATCTTGATATTTACTATCTTTCGTATGAACAGAAAACCTATGGCCTGAAGGATCACCGCGGCAGCCAAAAGATAATGGCCCACCGTCTCCCGAAAAAGGAGGCTGATATAATCAGGATTCAGCATGTTCAGGAGAAACATCATTACGATCGGGAGGGCGGCCAGGATATATCCTGAGAAGCGTCCTTGCGCGGTATATACCCGCACCTGCCTCTTTAACTTCAACCTCTCCTTAATGATATCGGAAAGGTTTCTCAATATCTCCACCAGGTTCCCCCCTGTCACCCTCTGGATGTTTACCGCGGTTATGAAGAAGACCAGATCCATGCTGTCCATCCGGTAAGCCATCCTTCTCAGAGAGTCATAGTGACTGAGGCCTAAAGATTGTTCCTCGATGGCGGTGGTAAAGAGGGTGCCGACAGGGTCAGCCGACTCCTGCGCGGCGTATTGCTGGGCAGCGGTAAAAGAGTGCCCTGCATTGAGAGACCTGGCAATGGTATTCAGGGTTTCCGGGAACTGTTCCTCAAATTTGATGATCCTCTGCTTTTTGCGCCATTTTATGTACAGGTACGGCGCTGCGGCCAGAAAGAGACCCAGGCCGATGGTAAATAACACTCCCCTGTTGATAAGAATGCCTGTAAGCCAACCGGTCATGCCTATGGTAAGGGTAAGGAATAGCAATTGCCCCACTTTTATCTGCACGTTTGCCTGCTCGATAAGGACAGCAAGCTTCTCCATTACTGGAAATTTATACAGTATCCTGTTCACGGCGGGGATCTCGCTCAAAAGCTCTTCACGCAACAATCCCGGCATGCTCAAGCTCCCGGGATGACCGGTCTCCATATTCGCCAGCCTCGCTTTTATCGCGGACCTCGACGACTGCCTGAATCCGCCAATCATCAAGTAAAGGGAGATGATGCCTGTCGCGATTGCCATGAAAGTGAGAATTATGATCACAACTATGTTCATGGAAGCCTCATTATTAATTAAGGGTGCAGGGTTCCAAGTTCACGGTTCAAGGTTGGGAAAAAACTGTGAAGAATAGCCATTTCCCCTGAACTCTGAACAATAAACCGTGAACCTTGAACCGTGAACCCGACAACCTGTATTCGTGTGCTAGATCTCGAATGTCTTTGGCGAGAGATGGATCCCCGCCTTCGCCAGCCTGTCCGCGAACTTGGGCCAGATCCCGTTCGACTTGAATTCGCCCAGTACCTTCCCCTCTTCATTGACGCCGGATATATGGTAGTGGAATATCTCCTGCATGGAGATGACGTCCCCCTCCATGCCTACTATCTCTGAAACGCCGACTACCTTCCTGGCCCCATCGCTCAGCCTGGCAAGCTGTACCACGATGCCTATGGCCGAAGCGATCTGTTCCCGTATGGCCCTTTGCGGCAGGTCCATCCCGGCCATCAGCACCATGGTCTCCAGACGGGAGAGGGCGTCTCTCGGGCTGTTTGCGTGGACCGTGGAGATGGAACCGTCATGGCCTGTATTCATGGCCTGCAGCATGTCCAGCGCCTCTTCACCCCTGACCTCGCCCACGATGATCCTGTCGGGCCTCATCCTGAGGGAGTTTTTAACAAGATTTCTCTGCGTAACCTCTCCCCTTCCCTCTATATTGGGCGGCCTCGTCTCAAGCCTTACCACGTGGTCCTGCTTCAGATGCAATTCAGCCGAGTCTTCAATGGTTACGATCCTCTCCCTGCTCGGGATGCCTTCGGACAGGATATTCAGCATGGTGGTCTTGCCGCTCCCGGTGCCGCCCGATATAATCATGTTGATCCTGGCCTTCACAGCCCCGGTCAACACCTCGGCCGCCTGGGGACTCAGGGACCCGAAGGACAGGAGGTCGCTCATCGTCAGATATTCTTTGCCGAACCGTCGTATTGAAATGGAAGGGCCGTCCAGGGCAATCGGAGGGATAATGGCGTTGACCCGTGACCCGTCGGGCAGCCGCGCGTCAACGTAAGGAGACGCCTCATCGATCCTCCTGCCGACCTTGGATATGATCCGGTCTATGATCTGCATCAGGTGCGCGTCATTCCTGAACACGGTGTTCGTCTTCTCAAGCTTCCCGAACTTTTCTATATATACGCTGCCCGGTCCGTTCACGAGGATGTCGGTTATGTCCATATCGTGCAAGAGAGGTTCCAGCGGTCCGAGACCCAGGGTCTCATGGAGGATCTCCATAAGCAGGCGATCTCTGTCCGTCCCGCTCAAGGGAACGCCCTCCTCATTGATCAGGTCCTCGGTTATAAGTTTTATCTCCTCTTCAAGCCTGTCCCTGCCGATATCGTTCAAAGCGGAAAGGTCCAGCCTTTCCACCAGCTTTCTGTGGATCCTTGCCTTCAGCTCCTGGTACGGGTCCGTCTGAACAGGCCTTTTCAATATCAGAGTGGAGGAGCCATCTTCTTTTTTCGCGGCTTCTCTGGCTGTATCCTCCGACCTCTTAATCCCCATCAGGCGATCTTTTAGACTCATGTTCGCTCCTTCTGCCTTATCTACCCATAATGAAAAGATTTACCACAGAGCACACAGATAAAATTTGCCGATCTCGTAAAAAAATCATAATCTACCACGCCATGGCGTGGAGACACTGAAAAATGCATACTGAAAACAATAAGGACCTTCTCTGCGCCTCTGCGTCTCGGCGGTTAAATTCGACTTATTGCGGATCCATCAAAATTAAATTTAGTCTTTTTTAAAAAAGTTCTTGAACAATGACTTTTTTTCTTCTTTTCCTTCTTCAACCAACTGCGGATAAAACGACTTATTTATGCCCCTGACAATGTCCTCTATGCTTTTGGTTATATTGGACGCCGGGGCAAGGGTCACCAGCGGGATGCCCCGGTTTATGGAGGTAACCACGGTTTGGTATTCGTTCGGGATCAGCCATGAGATCGGATAATTTAACGCCTTCTCCGCATAATCCGCCTTGATGTCCTCGTTCGCCCCATTCCTGTTTATGATCAGCTTTACCTTGTCCTTTCCGTAACCCAGGTCGCGGAAAACCGAAAGGCTCTTCTGAATAGTACGGATGGCCGGGAGGGTCAGGACCCCCACCAGTATTATCATATCGGACATATCCATGACCGTCAGTGCCCGTTCATCAAAGGAATATCCGCCATCCACAACGATATACCCGCCCATCCCCTTAAGGAGGTTCAGCACCGCCTTTATCTTCGGCGCGGTGATCTCTTCAACCTCTGAAACATTCTTGGGCTCGGCGAGCATATACAGGCCTGATTCATGCCTGTACATGGCGCCTCTAACGTAATTGGCGTCGATCCTGTTCACGTTCCTTGCGACATCCGCTATGGTGTAGTTGGGTTGTATATTGAGGAAGGTCGAAACGTCGCCTCCCTGCAGGTCCAGATCGATGATCATCACCGGCCGGTCTTTCCGCAGCGCCATGCAGGCCGCCAGATTCACCGCCACAGTGGTTTTGCCGTACCCGTCCTTACTGCCCAATACGGAGATCGTCTTTCCTTCCACCGCCCCGGGTTCGGGGGCAGACCTGCTGACAAGGACCTGCCGGGTCACCTTCTCGATGGCCCTGGCAAGTTCGAGCTTGTTGACGGGTCTCGGCAGGTAATCATCCGCTCCCGCGCGCATGGTTTCGAGGATAAGGTCCGACTCTTTTTCATCGCACGTGATAAAAACTGAGGTGAGAGGATATTTTTTCTTTACGCTCTCTACAAATGCGAGGATATTGCCTTTATCGGACAGCTTCATCTCCACAATGACCAGAAGCGCAACAGTCGGCCTGCGATGGGAAAGCATCACGTCGCCTGATTTCAGATCCGATGCCCTCAGTACCTGATCGATATCCATGCCTTTCAGGTATCCTGCGATCACCTCCATGGATGTTGAGTCCCGGTCTATTATCAGCGCTGAGAGATGAGACATATTTTAATCTCCTTCGTTTACATTGGCCCGCCCGCTGCCGGTGGAGTCCGCCGGCACGAGGGCCTTTCATCAACAGCAAATGGTGAGCAAGCGCGCCGGTTGGGCGCACATGGGAACCATGCCCACTATTTCACCAGTCGGACCGCCGTGGATTCCAATTTGCTTCCTTCAGGTGTGCCGCACTCATAACAAGTAAAAACCGAATAACCCGGGTCTGCGTTTTCTGCTCCGACAATATAAAAATAGGCATCACTACCACTTTTTTCAACTTTGGTGAATATACCTACGGTCAGCTTTGTAATGGGATGATAGCCGCTTGGACTTCCGGGATCGGCACACTCGGAAAAGACCGGAATCAGGACCTTATACCCTATCACATCTACTCCATTGACCAGGTAAGTCATGCTGCCTGTTAAAACGATGTCGCTTACCGTATCGAATACCGAGGCAACTTCACCATTGTTTGTATCAATATGCTTTTCACAATACTGTTGTGCAGGCAAGTTCTTGTTCGTAACATCACCTTCCCCTTTCCAGTAATCGCTTATGTGCGAAGCGCCGTGTCCTGCCTCCCATCCTGTCCATGCGGTGCGCGGCAAGCCAGAGGGGCACGCGCCATTTGATATACAAAATTGTGTACCCGGCGGGGTACTCGTGAGCGGCGTCGTGGTTCCGCAGATGCTATCGCATAGGGCGATGGTCGGTTTCTTTAGGATCTGGACCGTGGCGATAGCTTCGGCGCTTATGTTTTGATTTGTGCTGTCGAATATCTTGCCAAAAAGCCTCGGGAAACCGGCAGTATCCTTATCTGTCTTTCGCGCCTTCACCCGTACAGCATTTACGGGTGTTCCTTCCGGGTCAAACATATTTGAAACCCAAGAACCAAGAGTAATATCATTGCTACTGGATAATGCATTGCTGTTATAATCAATAATTAACTGAACCGGGCTTCCAGATGCGCTGTTTAAATTGGCGTATTTGAGGGCCTCTGCCCTTGGAGCTATTGAAGTTGGAGTACTATATATATCCAGCTTGGCGGCCCCCGCCAATGCCGCCGCATCCGCCGCGCCCTGGAGCTGGTTTTTTGTGTGGTAGAAATAACCAATATCAATGGCCAGAGCGGCAAAGCCCAGCAGAACGATCAGGGAAAGGGCCACAAGGACCAGTATCTGACCTCTATTATTTTTTGGATTAACCATGTAACATCCCTCATTCACGAAGAAAAGAGAGCGAGAAACCACAAAAGCTGTTGCTGCGAATCAAATATTAGAAATCGTCTCAAAATAGAAACGTCATAATCAAAAATCTCCCCATCCCCTCTTTGCCAAAGAGGGGCATCCCTCCCTTTGGAAAAGGGAGGTTAGGAGGGATTTTATGATATATGGATGTACACACTATTATGAGACCGTTGATAATTACTCTTTTTTCACTTCTTCTTTTTCCCCTTCCTCTTACTTCTCTTCCTTAACAACATCTTCGCTCATATCCGGCAGTAAGGGAATCCAGCGCATCTTGTTCTCTTCGCCGGGTGTTATGGTCGTCATCGCCTTAAGATCCGGCTCCTCACCCTTGCCAAGGGGTTTTTTGAGGAATGGGGTGATGATCACGATAAGCTCAGTCTCACGGTTCTGAAAATTCTTGCTCCTGAAAAGAGCGCCGATGATCGGTATGTCACCGAGCAACGGGAACTTGGATATTGCCCTGCTGGCGTCACTTGATATTAATCCCGCAAGGACCAGGCTTTCACCCTCTTTCAGGTCCACCACGGTGCTGGTGGAACGTTTATTGATAATCGGGAACTGTCCCTGTGAAAGCACCGTCGGAGTTGAAGGATCTATGGTACTCACCTCCACGGGATCGATCTTCAGATTTATATATCCGTCCCTGAGGACTGTCGGTGCAAAATCCAACTTCACACCAACCTCCTCAAACCGAATATCGGATGTGCTTCCACCGGTGGCACCAACAGCCGACATAGAAAAAGGTATCTTCTGGCCGGCAATAAATTTCCCCTTTTCACCGCTCTTAACTACCAGATTTGGTTCTGCCAGGGTCTTGAAAAGCCCTTTCTTGTCCAGTGCCTTTATCATTACATTAATATTTGACGGGTATTGAACGAGGGCCGCTGTTACTTCAGAACCCAACGTAAGTCCCGGGCTGACAACATCACCTATAGCCGAACCAGAGGTTGCTCCCACCGTTCTCGGAGCCGCAAAATTTCCACCGGAGAAGCTGGCCCCGCCCCAGTCCTTGCCAAGAGCGCTGAAGTTTATGCCGAGATCTCTCAGGGCGGACCTGCCTACCTCGGCCACCTTCACCTGCAGCACAACCTGCTGGTGCTGGTGGGCGGCCACGTCCAGATTAAAGAAGGTATGCTGACCCGCGGCGTCCCATATAATGAGATTTGTACTGCCGGGATTTTTCCCGATGATCAACAACTGCCGGGGAGTTATTGTCTCGATATCCGCTATTTCCCTGTTGCTGATGGCCGCCTTTCTTATATCGGTCCCGACTGTCAGTATCTGGGACTGCCCTGTTTCCACGGCAACATTTATAGCCGGGGCTTCGGCCGAAGACTGACCGGACAAGAAGATGACAAGCGCCCCTGTCGAGAACACGGTTTTCAGCCACTTGACATAGTTGAATGTTTGCCTCGCCGCCATATCCACCCCCGTTATGTTCAAGACGTTTTCACGTTTCATTTTGACACCTCGCTTCTTCTCCAGAAGCCGTTCTCTTCAACAAGCCTTTCCTGGGTCCGCTGTGTCCCGTCCTTGCCGGATTTTATCAAGGTGATATTCACTTCTTCATTTTCCTGAACAGATACGGCTTTGGTCCCGCGGCCAGCCGCGGCAGGCCGACTGCTGCCGCTCAGCAGGTTGGCAGTCGAAGCGCCTCTTGTTGATGCAGGGGTATTGTCCTTTGCGCCGCGTAAAAGGAGTTGCAGGGTCCCGACATTACTTGCCAGGGCCAATCTTTCAGCCTCCTCCGGAGTAATGGAAACAGTGACGGTCGGGACCTGAATGGCCTTCCCTTCTTTTTCCTCCATCTTCTGCCCCACGGCCAGAACCCTCAGGTTTTGAAGAACGATCTTGCTGATTCGCTGTCCCTGGGGTGATGTGGTGGTAACGATAACATCAACCGTGCTATTGGGGAGGACGAAACCCGCCACTCCTGCCACGTCGTTCACCGCGACCGCCATGGCCCGGTGACCTTCCGGAATGATGTATGCCATGACGCCTGACCGGGAATCGCCGGAAGCAAGCTTTGCCTCCATCAGAGGTTCTCCCGTGAAGATATTGCTCACAACCGTCCTTCCGACCAGCAGACCCGGGTCCTGGAAGTACCCTGGCGGGACGTTAGCCCTGGGCCATAGGACTTTTTTTAATTGCCTCTGCTCAAGGGTTGAACCAAGGGGGATATTTTCAGACGCCGCCACAACCTCCATCAGATCTACCTTCGCACTTGCCACCTCCTGCTGCTTGGACTGAAGATAGCTCCAGATAGAAAAAGTAGCTATGCCGGCAAGCACAATAGCTACGATCAGTACCACTATTAACATTCTCCGTCGGTCCATAGTATCCCCCTTGATATAAGTTCTGTTGTATTGTCAATGAAGATTATTTCATTACTCCATACGGTACGTTGCTGTCCTCGTTAGCGTTATGTTTTTCAGCATCGGAAGCAAAACGGGGACCACAGGTATGAACGGTTCCGTGACCGTAACGGTCACCTGGTCTGGAATCGTAGTATCTATTATGACGCTAGCCAACGACAACGTCGGTATTACTGTCTGGGCTGCACTTAATGCTTTACTAGTATCCTTTGTCACGGCATAGCTCCTCGCCGCAATGTTGGCAGCCCCCTTAAGAAGGTCCGCCCTGTACCATGCCCTGCCGAATTCCATGATGCCGAAAACCAAAAGGAACAGCAGTATGGCTACAAGAGCAAATTCCACCGCGCTCTGGCCCTTTTCATTTTTCAATGTTGAGAGTAAGTCTTTCATAAATGGAAACCTCTCGGGTTCAAAGACTTCGGCGAGACTTCGACGAACTCAGTCGAGTCGTTCACGGTTCAAGGTTGTAACCGCTGAACCTTAAACCCTAAACCTTGAACTGGTTCGACTCACGCTCACCATCATGAGCGAAAGTCGAATGACCTAAACCCTAAACCAACATCATTGACACCGCTGCCCCTGCTGAAATTGCCAATGCATAGGGAATCTTTTCCTTCCTCGCATACTCAGAAATTTCCAGGGCCGATAAGCTCCGGGTATAGTAAGCGGTCCTGACAGACTCGCCTAATGTCCTCATATCAGCCCTCTTCAATACAAAAGCTATCCTGAAGATAGCCATGAGCCCGCCTATTATTGCCATTGCAAGGAATGTGATAAAGACGAACCACGGTCCTTTGATAGCGCCTATGGCCCCCAACAGTTTCACATCTCCCGCCCCCATCCCGCCTGCGGCATACGGGAGATAGAGCAGTGCCATCCCGATAAAAAGCCCCACTATTGAAACCGAAATTCCTATAAAACCGTTCTCCATGAAAGCCATGAATATCCCTGCCGCCATAGCTGGAAAAGTAATAATATTCGGGACCTTTTTAAATCTATAATCAAAGATGGCCGCAATAATTATTACAACTATCAATATCGCATTCGCGTTTATTTTCATTGTCCGGTCAGCACATTAAAGTTGTGCTATGGAGTGAACAAATAATACTCAATACTATGATGGTATGATTCAGCGTATGGCAGAATTCTTGATTATAATGTGTTGCCCCCACCTTTCGGTAGGGGCAACCAACTCCGAATAATATTTCTATTATGGTGCTGGTACTACTGAGTTGCAGTGAGTTGAGTATTAATTTCCGTATATTTAGTATTAACACTCCCACCCAATATCCTCAGGGCTGCTATTACAACAAGCGCTATTAAAGCGATAATCAACGCATACTCCACCAGTCCCTGTCCCTCCTCATTCTTCATAAATCCTTTTACCTTCTCCATTAATTTCTTCATTCTGTTTCACCTCCCTTCTTTTTATAAAATCGGCAACTTTGTTTGCTCATTTGGGCATTGCGTTTCCAAAATTTTTATATTTATTATCAACAGTCCCGCCGGAACTTCAGGCAGAATTACGACAACCGCCACTAAAGTGATAGCCAACACATACACACCAGGCACTGTCCCTCTTCGTTCCTCATGAATCCATTCACTTTATTCAGTTACAGTTAGCCTCTCTAAATTAAATGTATACAATAAGTTATTTTCTCGCTTTACGTTGTTTGCTGTTTTATTATAGCGTAAAATATGCCCAACGTGTTCTTAATACAACGAAAACATTAACTGTGTCTTGACAGGCAAAAATTGAGAAAAAGGGGCAACAACAGATCATATGTCGTCATATTTACATTTATTTTTTGCTTTGTCAAGTAAACTCTTGTTTCCTTCCTCCTTGTTTTTATTCCATTAATACAGTAGAATATCACTCGCCATTGAGGAGAACATGGACCCCTATTCCAGAGACCAGCTGCTGTCATTCTATAATTTTCACCTGAAAAAGTTCGGCGACAGGCCCGAGGCGCTCCGCTGGACGCCGCAAGGCCAGCTCAAGCGATACCGGACGCTCGCGGACATCGCACCCGCACGGGACCTGAACAACGCAACGGTGCTCGACTACGGGTGCGGGACCGGGGACTTTTACAAATTCCTGAAGCGTCGCGGCATCTCCGTACAGTATACCGGCGTGGACATCAACGAAAACTTCATCACCCTGGCGAAAAAAAAGTACCCCGAGTGCGAATTCCATGTCATGAACGCGGACGACGACCCGTTGGAAGGGTTCTATGACTATATCTTCATCTGCGGCGTGTTCAATCTGCAGGTCCCCGGTGTCGACGAAGACATGAAGAACGCCCTGGTCACGCTCTTTGGACATTGCAATAAGGGCCTGGCGCTGAACGCCCTCTCGTCGCATACGCCCGTCAAAGACCCCGAACTCCACTTCACCTCCCCCGAAGAGATGGTGAAGTTCTCCATCGAAAACCTGTCACCCTTCATCGCCCTCCGGCACGACCTGATACAGAACGACTTTACCCTCTATGTGTATACGTCATTAAATGAGATAGAGCTGTAAGGATTGTACAGGTTCAGGGTTCAGCAGTTACAACCTTGAACTGTAGTAACTGCTAAGGTTGGCCGCAAAAGAACGCAAAGAGAAACCTGAAATTCATGCAAATACAGTCTTTAGCGGCTTTATTTATTATCGTCTTTGTTTAACGCGTATTTCTTAATCTGAAATTTGTAGCTGCCGAAGTTGATTAAAAGTCCGTGCTCAATTCGGGCCGATTTGAGATAACCCAGCAATTGAGATATGTGTTCGTCCGCAAACGCACGACATGCCTTCAGTTCGACGATAAGACGGTCATCTATCAGTAAATCGGCGAAATAATCGCCTAACACCGTGCCATCCTCATCATAGACCGTGAGAGGATGTTGTTGCTTTACGTCGAGTCCGGTTTTTCTTAGCCGGTTTGCCAGCGCATTTTCATACAC